>CALHWU010000054.1 GCA_938039795.1 uncultured Muribaculaceae bacterium | reverse complement strand
CAGTCATATCGCTGTAGAATGTCAGCGTGGCCCCGGTGCCTCCGACGGCGTCGCGCTCAAAGTCGTGAGGTATGAGGAAGAATCCGAACGTCTCGCCGCGACGCACGCGGTCGAGCGCCTCGCTGTAGCTCAGGTCGCTGTGGCGTATGTCGATCAGCTCCGCGGCGTTGAGATTGCGGGTGATGCGTCGCGACAGTTGCGAATGGTCGAGATCAACTACCGATACCGGCACTTTCAGGGGCAATCCCTCCTTCATCAGATCCACGAAGTAGATGGCAAAGGCCACGGGCACCACGACCATGGCGGCTATGTAGAGCTTGCGTGAACATAGCCGGCGCCAGCCGTAGGCGAGTGATTGCTTCAGGAGGGTCAACATCGCGGATCAAGTGAGGTGGATTATTATTTCTTGCGGTAAAGCACCGTCATGCCGGGTCGCAGGTCGGGCAGAGGCTCGGAGGTGCGTGCCTTGACTTCAAACGTGCGGCTGTCCCAGTCGCCTGTGGCCTTGGTGGCGCGCCAGGTGGCGTAGCTGCCCATGTCGCGCACGTAGTAGATGCGGGCCGATGTCGACAGATGGTCGAGGGCGGGTATTTCGACGGTTATGGAGTCGCCGAGCTTCATCTGGCTGAGGAGCTCTTCGCGCACGTTGAAGGTCACCCATTTGTCGGCGACTTTCAGCAGACTCATGATCGGGCTTCCGAGGCTGACGAGCTCGCCTGTCTCGGGATAGATCTGGTCGATCTGGCCGTCGCAGGGTGCGGTGAGGTACTGGTCTTCGAGCAGGCTCTCCACTTCGGCCACTCCGCCTCGGGCGGCGTTGACGAGAGCTGCTGCGCTCTCCTTGTCCTCGCTCTGGGCTCCGGCGCGTGCGAGGCTGAGCTGGCTCTCTGCGGCCTGCTGTGCAGCGGCTGCGGCGTCGTAGGCTGCCTTGGCCTCGTCGCGTTTCTGCTCCGACACTACTCCCTGCTCAAACAGTCGCTGCATGCGCTCGTAGGTCTTGCGGGTGATGGTGGTGGCGGCTTTGGCCTGTGCCACGAGCTCGGCGGCCGCGCTGATTATCTGCGACCGTGTGCCGGCGTCGATCTTCTTATTCTGTGCGGCGGCAGCGTTCTCCATGGCCTCGGCCTGCATGAGGCGCGCTTCGGCGAGCGAGGAGTGGATGTGGACCAGCGTGTCGCCGGCCTTGACCATGTCGCCCTCGCTTACCATCAGCTCCACCACGCGGCCCGGCAGCTTGCCGGAAATGCGCACGGAGGTGGCGTCGGCCTGTCCCTCGATGATCTCGTCGGGCTGCCGCATGAATATAAAGCCTATTATGGCGAGAAGCAGAGTGACGCCCACTACGGCGAGCAGTCCGAACATCAGTGATCGGTTTTCGGTCTTTTCAGCGTCCATATGTCAGTAATTGTTGGTTTTCTTGATTGTTATCCGGTTGAGGTGGTCAGTGCTGCAGAGTGCCGAGCACTTTGGATAGATATACGTCGCAGAGCCTGACGTCGATCATCGCGTCGATGTTCTCGGAGTTGGCCTTGAGCCATGCGGTCTGGGCCTCCATGACATTGTCGGTGGTCATCACGCCCTCGCGGAAGCCGATGTCGGCCTGACGCAGATTCTCATTGGCTTTGGCCAGATTCGATGTGGTCATGATGAAGGTCTTCTGTGCTTCCTGGGCGCGGAACGCGCTCTGGCTCACCTGGAGGCTCACCATCTCGCGGGCGTCGGCCAGTTCGAGGCGCGCCATGGCTGTGCGCGACCGGGCTGCGCGGAGCTTGTTGTAGTTGCCCCCCCAGTGCCATATGGGCACGCTCAGCATCGCTCCCACGGAGAATGCGCCCGAAAAGCGTTTTTTGAATCCGTCGAACATGTTTGGGTTGCTGAACGAGTATGCTCCTACTATAGCGAGATTGGGGAGCATCGCTGACAGAGCCACTTTCTCGCCCTGCTCAAGCATCTTCACCCCGTAGCCGAGGGCGCGGAGGTCGGCGCGACGTTCGTACACGTCGGCCATGTCGTAGGTAGAAGCCGCCATAGGGGTGGATTCGGCGGTGTGGTGCAGATCGGCGTCTTCATCGGCGAGCGTAAGGGGTGTGTCGACAGGAAGCCCGCAGAGCTGTGCGAGCGCCATTTTCGACAGTACCAGCCCGTTGTCAACCTTTGTCTGATCGACCTGCGCCTGGTTGAGCTTTACTTCGACTGTCAGCAGGTCGGAGCGGGTGGCCACACCTTCATTTACCATGGCCTGTACGTTGGCCCGCAGGGTGTCGAGCAGGGCCACGTAGCTGAGTGTGAGCTTCTGCTTGGCCTTGAGCGAGACGACCTGCCAGTAGGCTGCGTCGACGGCATAGACGATGTTCTGCGCTTCGTTGCTGCGCATCTCGCGGGCCAGCTCCTCGGCGAAGTGGGTCAGGCGGTTCATGGCCACGATCTTGCCCCCCATGTAGACCGGCTGCGTCAGGGTGACTGCGCCGAAAAATACGTTGTGGATGTCGTAGGTCATAGCCTCCTTGGGAATGAGGGCCACGGTTTCGGGCACGTACTGGCCGTCAGGCTGTTTGAGCGGCTCGCCGGTCAGCGGATTCTTTGCAATGTTGAATTCATATTTCTGTGTGGCCGGGTCGAATGTCTTTGTGGGCAGCAGCTGGTCGGAATCGAAGATCGAGATTTTCTTCTGATTGTAGGTATAGCCTCCGGCAAAATCAATCGACGGCAGATATGCCGCGAAGGCAGCCCGGTTGTCGTAATGCGCCGCATTGACAGCCTCGCCCCTGAGGAGGAGCTGCTTGTTGCTGCGCAGGGCCATGTTGCGGCACGAGTCAAGGCTTACGGTCATGGCCTGACTGCCATTTGTGGCGGAAGCCGTCGGTGACTGTGCCAGCGAAGGCATTGTGGCGGCAGTGAGGGAAGCCAAAAGCGCTATGGATGTGAAAAATCGTGTCATTCCTCTGCTGTGCTGTGATTGAAACATGAAATTTGGCCTGGGGCCATGCGGCCCCCGCGTTGTGATGTTATAACTGCCGCGGGGGCCGGATGGTTCGGAAGGGGAGGATCGTATCAGATTATTTTTTCGATCTGTGCCAGATTGGCGGCCACTTCCTCTTCGGTCACCTCATAGTTGGCGAGGTCGCCGGCGAGGTATCGGTCGTAGGCGGCCATGTCGATAAGTCCGTGGCCGGAGAGATTGAAGAGTATCACCTTTTCGCGGCCTTCCTCTTTAGCCTTATTGGCCTCGCGGATGGCGGCTGCTATAGCGTGGGCGCTCTCGGGAGCCGGGATTATGCCCTCGGCTTTGGCGAAGAGTGTGGCTGCGGCGAACGATTCGAGCTGAGGTATGTCGACGGCGTCCATCAGTCCGTCGTTCTTGAGCTGGCTGACGACAGATCCGGCTCCGTGATAGCGGAGGCCTCCGGCGTGGATGTTGGCCGGCGAGAAGTTGTGGCCGAGCGTGAGCATCGGTATGAGGGGAGTGTAGCCGGCCTCGTCGCCGAAGTCATACTGCATCACTCCGCGTGTGAGCTTGGGGCAGCTTGCCGGCTCGGCGGCTATGAACTTAGTTTGGTGCTCTCCGGCGAAGTTGTGGCGCATGAAGGGGAACGCTATGCCTGAGAAGTTGCTGCCTCCGCCGAAGCATCCGATGACTATGTCGGGATAGTCGCCGGCCATTTCCATCTGTTTTTCGGCTTCGAGTCCTATGACAGTCTGGTGGAGCGCCACGTGGTTGAGCACCGATCCGAGAGCATATTTGCAGTTGGGGGTCGACATGGCGAGTTCCACGGCTTCACTGATGGCTGTGCCGAGCGATCCCTGATAGTTGGGATTCTCGGTGATGATCTTGCGTCCGGCCTTGGTCGACATGCTCGGCGAGGCTATGACCTGCGCCCCGTAGGTCTGCATGATGGAGCGGCGGTAGGGCTTCTGGTTGTAGGAGATCTTGACCATGTAGACGGCGAGTTCGAGTCCGAACATGCGCGAAGCGAGCGACAGAGCCGCTCCCCACTGTCCGGCGCCGGTTTCGGTGGTTATGTTGGTCACTCCCTGCTGCTTGCAGTAGTAGGCCTGCGGTATGGCGGAGTTGAGCTTGTGTGAGCCTACCGGGCTAACGCTTTCGTTCTTGAAATATATGCGGGCCGGAGTGTCGAGAGCCTTTTCGAGTCCGCGGGCGCGCACCAGCGGTGTCGGTCGCCATATCTTGTAGAGGTCGCGCACCTCTTCGGGTATTTCGATCCACGTGTCGGTGAAGTTCATTTCCTGTCGGGCCGCTTCTTCGGAGAAGAGCGGGAAAAGGTCTTCGGCCGTCATCGGCTGCTTGGTGGCCGGGTGGAGCAAAGGACGTGGCTTCACGGGCATGGATGGTATGATATTGTACCATGCCGTGGGTATGTCGGCCTCCTGCAGGAGGAATTTCTTGGACTCTGCCATATTCGTTAAGTATTTATAGTGTGTGAAATGATTGTCAATAGGCAAAGTTAATCATTTCTTTTTATAGGATGACACTAGTGGAATTGAAAATATGGATTTCTTTTTTCAGTTGTCTTCGGCGCGCATTATCCGTCGACGACAGGTGGCATAAGGAAGAAGCGATACGGCTGTCAGCGCAAGGCCATATCGCTCCATGTTATAGATCGCCTTAAACGATTGAATAATTAGGCGTCGGGCCCCATATATGTGCCTGCAATGAGTATTGCTCCCGTGCTTTGCTCCCAGACTACATATACGAACGGTCGGTCGAAAGTTATTTGGTCTATTGCCTGAGGAACATCGGCCAGGTCGCCGTCGGTTACAGTCTCGACTCTGATTATAGTTCCCTCTTCATCGACATCAAGGGAGAGCGACTGTTTGAGAACACTGACACTGCCATCAATCGACATCCCCTGAAGATGGCACTGGTTGAAAATATTATCAACCCCCATCATCTGTAATATAGGCACAAGATTAATATCTGACAGGATGCTGAAACGTGGAAGGCCTATGAAAGGAGTCTCTATTGACGTGCGCACATGATTGCGGATAGTCTCTTCCCATATGCCATCCCTCAACTGCCGGATGAGGGTGCTTACGGTCATTCCTTCCGAAGGCATCATGACGGCCATCTTAAAAGCCATATTTCCGTATGGTAGCAAAGCGATCCGTGGACAATCGGAGGGATCGTCGGTCTCTTCGCCTAAATAAAACGCATCAGCCGACCATATCAGTCCTCTCATCATATCGACCTCGGCTTCTGAACCGTCCTCACGGGTGAATTTGCTTTTTTCGGTGAGCGATTTGTCGAAAGGATAATTCCAAGTGCTTTTGAATTCGATAGCATTGGCTAAAACAAACATTTTTTCACGCGACAGTCCGTCAAGCAGATGGGGCAGTCCGGTCATATCTCGTGCCCATTTGTTGATGCTTTCGAGGGTTGATTTCTGTCTGAAATCAGCATAATTGATATGAGCCATGAAGCTTTCGGAGAGAATTGACTTGTATGATGACGTAAGCTGTGGCGGTTGTATGCCGGTAGGGGCTACCGTAGTGAACCATGCTCCGTTGGCTATGCGCATCGGGCAGAAATTGTCCATTTCAGGCAGTTGATCGAGGAGCTTTTTCGCATATGAATTAAACCAGGGAAGCTGGGATTCATTGATGTTGAGAGCTTCAAGAAGATCTGCTCTGTCGTCAGTGGAAATGGCGTTGGCAAGCATTCCGAGCGTCATAGCTGCACTCAGCGGGGAAACTGCTGTGCTCGCGCCGCGCTGACCAACGTTTATAGTATTTGCAAGAAGATCGAAGCAAAATGGCGTAATGCTATTGCTTACATCCGCTTCGGCTGCCTCAAGCTCAATCGGAACTACAGGCTTGAATTTCGGATTTGGATCAACAGGCGTGTCGTCTTTTTCGCTTGAGCAAGCTACAATGGTCCAGACAGGTGACATTAATGCCAGTAGATAGACCAGTTTGTTTAAGTTCAGTTTCATTTTTAGAAATTATGTATTGTGTTTGACTTCTAGATTATTTTGGCCTTATTTCAACGAGATGCGGAGAAGTTAACCGCGTACATGCAAACTTGGGATGCAGAACCGGTAATGGGAATGACTTCGCTGACAGTAGAGGTGGATCTGGAATCGGTGAAGGCACCGGTGAACTGCAGGGCAATGCTGGAAGCTTTGGATGAGCTGATGGATGCCGCAGTGTCAATAACGTTGGTATGCATTCTTTTGGGTTGGGGCTGCTCGTTTTGCGTCCCAAGCGGATTCTCCTGAGAACAGGAGTTCAATAGTATGGTGGCGAGAATCAGGATTGAGATTGCTTTTTTCATGTTTTGATCGGTGTTGGTAAGCGAAATAAAAATAAGTCAAAGAGATAAGAAAAGCACTATAAGCGTGTCTTAATCTATCATTGTTTGCAAATTTAGGTGTTTATATTTAATTATTTCAATTTTGCAGATATATTTTAGTTAAAAAACAAAATATTAAGCATTGAGTAATATTATTGTGTGTCTGAATCAAGTTTGACAATGCTATACATGAATAATTAAGACGTCGTGTCATGGTTAAACAGTCTGACACGACGTCTTGGTTAAAGAGAGTGGAGAATTGTCGGGGGAGGGCGATTCAGCGGGTCACTGAGCCGCGAGGCCTGATGTCAGTCGCGGGGATCAGAAGGGGAGGGTGTTGAGCTTCTTGTCGACGAGGAGGCCGTCGCGCACGGTCGATGTGTCGAAGCGGGCGCCCTTGCGGCGTGCCTTGAAGCGCAAGGTGAAGAGGCTGACGCCGCTGCCGCTCACTGCTTTGCGCTCGCCTATGTTGACGAACGTCGGGTAGAGCTCGCGGTGGCCGTCGGTGTGGAGGCGGTCGTAGGTCATGTTCTCCATGCCCTTGAGCGCTTCGGTGTCGGAGCCGACGAATTCCCACTGTGTCTGGTCGTAGGGGATGGCCACGCTGATGGCGTTGAGCGAGCTGACGGTGTCGGCGGTGAACTCTATGGCGAGGATCTCGGCGCCGTCGGCATCGGTCGAGCGCGAAGCCTTGTAGCTGACTTTGCCAGAGAGCGGATTGGCGTAGTCGTCGGGCTCAACGCCTCCGTCGAGACGGGTGGCCACGTTGGAGATATCGAAGGCGTCGATTAGGTCGTTGCGGTTGATGTCGCCGACGCTGACGTAGCCCTCGAAGTCGGAGTCGCCACGGCGCAGTCCGGTGTAGTTGGTGTAGGATGTGAGGTCGGTGTCGTCAACCTTGCCGTCGGCGTTGATGTCGCCGGGGATGTAGGTTTCGGTTCCGGCCACCTTGAACACGTAGAGTT
>CALHWU010000053.1 GCA_938039795.1 uncultured Muribaculaceae bacterium | reverse complement strand
TCGCTCGTAACGCGATCTATCAGGCCGAATTCGCCAAGACTTGATATTTCGGTTTCCATCCTCTCAGCCCTCCCGCTCTATCAGTTCGCGCATTATCTCCATCATATTGGGCTGGGCGGCCTCTGCGGCTTTCTGCACTTCTTCATGGGTAGGGACATCAGTTACGTCCTTGCCTCCAAGATCAGTGATAACCGATACGCCGAACACTCTCATACCTGCATGATTCGCCACAATGACTTCCGGCACGGTCGACATGCCGACAGCGTCGCCACCAATAATCCGGAAAAATTCATATTCGGCGGGAGTCTCGAAAGTCGGCCCCTGAGTGCCGACATATACGCCTTTCATCACACGGATACCCTTGCCGCTGGCGATATCTTCAGCGGCTGCGATCAGCTGCTTGTCGTAGGCCTCGGTCATAGCCGGGAAACGAGGCCCGAGGACTTCATAATTCTTGCCGCGCAGAGGGTTTTCAGGGAAAAGATTGATGTGGTCGGTTATGATCATTATGTCACCGACACGAAACTCCTTGTTCATGCCGCCGGCAGCGTTGCTGACAAAAAGGGTCTTTACTCCAAGCTCTTTCATAACTCTTATCGGGAACGTGACCTGCTTCATGTCATAGCCTTCGTAATAATGGAAGCGTCCCTGCATAGCTATGACCTGACGGCTGCCGAGACGGCCGAAAATAAGGTTGCCGCTATGTCCCTCCACTGTGGATACCGGGAAATTAGGAATCTCCTTATAGGGAAGGTATTTCTTGTCGGTTATATGGTCTACGAGGGCTCCGAGACCGGTTCCGAGGATTATGGCTGTCTCCGGCACCTCGCCTGCTTTGCTTCTGATGTAGTCAGCTGTCTGTTTGATTGTCTCTATCATAATTGAATAATGGTTGATGTTGGCGTAATGATATTTATATAATGACTGGCGACCGGTCAAAGTTCAGTATCTATCGGATACTCCCCTGATTGCGCAGCAGCTGCCGCAGAATGCTTTCGAGAGGTGGATCGCCTGATGGGATCTGCTCAACTGCAATCGGGATGTAATAGGAGAACCCTCTCAGTTGAGGAGGAAAATATGGATTATTGGCAAGTCTTACGGCATCTTTTTCAGTCGTGACTACAAATTTATGCCTGCCTTCCATTGTCTTGAATTTGCGAAGTATCGACTGCATGTCGGAATTCGTGAAATTATGATGATCATCAAACCGGAGTATTTTCACTTTCGCACAATAATGCTTGCGCAGATAGCGTATGAAGGGTCTCGGATTAGCCACTCCTGTCACGGCCAGCAGCGTGTCTTCACGCGTAAGGGTGTCAAGCTTCAGGATCGATTCCTCACTGACATTTTCAGGGAAAAGGGCTTTGGGAGGCAGGTATTTATAGCGAGTGAAGAGGAGTTTCTGAAACGGAAAAAGGTTGAATGTTTCCTTGAAGATACGGAAATCAACAGGTTTCATATCGTCAGGACACTTGGTCATCACCACTACATCGGCACGGTCTATGGCTCTGGCCGGCTCGCGGAGTCGACCGTAAGGGAGCAAAGCATCGTTGTAGACAGGACGACTGTGCTCAGTAAGCAACACTGAAATAGAAGGTTTCACGTATCGGTGCTGGAAAGCATCATCAAGCACTATCAGATTGAGAGACGGATTGAGTTCAAGCATGGTCTCTATCCCTCTGACGCGGCTTTCGCAAACAGCTACCATCACACCATCATGTCTGAATTTCCGATACATCTGATATGGTTCGTCGCCAATATCCTGCGGACGTGAATTATCCCCTGCCAGTACAAAGCCTTTGGTGTTGCGTTTGTATCCGCGGCTCAACAGACCGATGCGATAATCGCTTTTGAGCATACCGATGATATGTTCGGCGTGAGGGGTCTTGCCGGCTCCCCCGACAGTGAGGTTGCCGACAACTATTACAGGGATGTTGAACTTATGCTGTTTGAGGATCCCTTTGTCAAACATCATATTACGCACAGCCACCCCCAACCCGTAAAGCAACGAGAGGGGATAAAGAAATAGAAACGGTATCAGACCTTTTCTTCTGGCCATGGCGTACTGTCGAGAATTCTTGTCTATTGAATCATTATTCTATTGAATCATTATATAGTCCATCCGGCATTGTAAGGCCGACATGTCAGCGCATCCGCGTGCCATTCGGTAAAGCGGCGCGAACTCTCCGAGTTCTTTCTCTACCATCGAAATTTTGAGATTATTGTTCATGTCAAGCACCTCTTCCCACCATTTGAGCTTAAGATCAGGATATCCCTTTACTTTATAGCTGTCGGCGGCATCGAGTTCGGCGGCCATATCTGTCAAGGCCATGTCAAGTCCGCCAAGCTTGTCGACGAGGCCGATTCTGGATGCTTCAAGTCCATCCCATACACGGCCCTCAGCAATGGCTTTGATGGAATCGACGGAGATACCGCGACCTTCAGCACACCTCTTCACAAACAGTTCATAGCCTCGGTCGACATAGCTCTGCATGGCATTGCGCTGATCGGTGGTCATGGCATTCAGGATCCCGGGGAACTGGCCTTGGTTTGTGGCGACCGTGGTTGTGTGGATACCAATCTTGTCGTTGAGGAGTTTATGGGCATCGGGAATCAGACCGAAGATGCCGATAGAGCCCGTGAGCGTGACAGGTTCGGCGTATATACGGTCGGCACCGCAAGAGATATAATAGCCGCCGGAGGCTGCAACATCGCCCATTGATACGTAATATGGCTTGCCCGTGATGGATTTGAACTGTTCAAGGGCCTCCCATATCTGTTCGGATGCGTACGCGCTGCCGCCACCAGAATTTACTCGCAGGATTAGGCCGTCGATATCTGATTCTTCAGCGAGATCAAGGATCTGAGGCACAAGATTGTCGGATTCGATGCCACCGCTACCTGACTCGGTTATGTCGCCGACGGCATATAACACGGCTATGGTCTTGTCGCCCTTTCGATTTTCAGAAGCCTTGGCGGCTGCGTAATCCAGAGCATCGACAAGGCGCGGATCGTCGTCGGACTCAATGCCAGTGACGTCTGTAAGCATCTGCTTCATCTCATGACGGTACATCGATCGGTCAACAATCCGGCGTTCGATCAGAGCGGTTGTTTCAAGCGAAAATGTATAGCTGTCAGCCCACGAGTTGACTGTCGCGATATCCACTCCGCGCCCTTCGGCGATTTTTCCTGCCACTTCGTTCCAGATATTGCCGAGATATGCTTGTTGCTGTTTCGCATTGGCCTCGCTGCTCTGGTTGAGGATGAACGGTTCGACAGCGCTCTTGTAAGTGCCTACTTTCACAACCTGAACGTCTACTCCTATCTTGTCAAGCAGATCCTTAAAATACATTGTCGTGGCCGAGAGTCCGTGTATGTCGGCCATGCCGATAGGGTTTATGAACAGGCTGTCGGCCGCCGTAGCGACGAAGTAATCTCCCTGGGCATATGAATCGGCATAGGCATATATCCATTTGCCGCTTTCCTTGAACTTTACAAGCGCCTGACGGATGGCCTGGAGTTGAGCCATCCCTGCCGAAATGCCTGAACAGTCGAGATAGATACCTTCAATGTCGTCGTCAGATGCAGCTTTTGCTATGGCCGCTACTAACGAATTCAAAGCGGTACGCTTGGGCGCGTCGCCAGTGATCTCGTCCATGAAATTCACAGGCTGCTTGCGGTCGGTGATCTCACCGGAGAGACTGACTTTCAGAATGCTGTGTTTTTCCACGTTCACCACAGCTTTATCATTGGCCGAAGAGGCCGCGATAACACCGATCGTTATTAGGCCAAGCAATCCGAAGAGGAATATCGAGATCCATATTCCGGCCAATGCTCCGAGCATACTTATAAAGAACTGCTTCATCAGATTGAAGATTAATATTGTTGTTTAAGAATTATCTACAAAAGTATAAAAATACTTCCGCAAAGAAAAATTATTTTGTGAGACGGCGCAACAATTTGCCCGTTTCAGTCCGCTGGAGAGACTTTTTCAAGATATATGCTTTCGGTTTATGCTTGTGGTCGATGTTGAGAGAAAGCTCTCTGTCGAGAGCTTCCGTATCCAGCCCGTCGCCCTCAATGATCATCACGAGCTCTTCACCCCAGCGGTCTGAAGGACGGGAGGTGATGAAGAAGTCATGACCGATGACAAACGGCGCGATCTCCCGCTCGATCTCTTCCGGGAAAAGCTTGATACCCCCTGATATGATCACATTGTCGAAGCGGCCTTTCCACTGAAAATGACAGTCGTCATGAAGCGTGACGATATCGTTAGTAATCAGGTGTCCGAACGACATCGTTTCCGATTTTATGACTAGACATCCACGCTGATCCGTCGTGAATCTGAAACCGGGCAGCGCCTCGAACTTCGACTCCCCCGCTTTTCGCAGAGCTACGTGGCTGCACGTCTCTGTCATACCGTATGTCGCATAAAAATCGACACCCGAACCGACCATGACTCTCTCTTGTGAATCGGTGACCGGCGAGCCCCCGACTATTACAGATCCGAGCTCCCCACCAGTGTTTTCAAGCAATCCGTCGATCTGCGACGGGACTACAGCCGTAAGATCGGGGCGACCATACCGCCACTGTCTTAGAGGAGAATTGGATGGAGATTCGACAACGAGCCGCGCCCCGGAAACCATAGCTCTTACGATCATCATTTTGCCTGCGATATATTCAGGCGACAGCGGGCATGCGAGAAGGGAATTGCTGTTGATCCCGAAATATCGGCAGGTAGCGCGCGCCGACGTCTCCATGTCTGACTTCAACAGACGGATATTTTTGGGCTTGCCTGTCGAGCCGGAAGTTCTCGCCATGATATAATCCTTGCTCCCGTCGTGCCATTCTTCAATAAAATCCCTACAGATTTCCTCGGGGTCAGTGATGCGACATTGCTTTCTCATATTTCTGGACGTTCAGGAGCTACGTCAGGATTAAAGTAAAGCATCGGACCTCTGCGTCTCACCGCCGACCTGAAGTTGTTGGTATACAGCTGCCCTGTCCCAAGTCCGGATGGCATCTCTGTATGCAGCGTGGCCACCCATTGGGCGAGAGCATTCAGTCCTATGTTGGATTCGAGAGCTGAAGTCACCCACCATTTCACACCCTCCTCGGCGGCGGCCTTAATCCAGCTTTCACTGCCTGAAAAGCCGCCGCAAAGGGCTGGTTTGAGAATGATATATGCGGGGTGAATTGCCTCAAGCATCTGTTGGCGGCCAGTGTCGTCAACTATTCCTATGAGTTCTTCGTCAAGTGCGATATCGACCGGCGAATCCGCGCAGATCATGCGCATCGCATCCCACTGATGTGCGGCCACTGGCTGTTCTATCGAATGTATGTCGAGCGCAGCGAGGCGGCGGAGCCGGTCGAGAGCGTCATCAGCTTTGAAAGCCCCGTTTGCATCCAGTCGGATCTCAAGCTTTTCCGGGCCGAAACGATGTCTTAACCGGTCAAGAATACGGAATTCGCTTTCAAAATCACAGCCTCCTATCTTGAGCTTCACGCATCTGAATCCCTCATCTATCTTCTCTGCGGCGCGCCGCTCCATCTCTTCCGCTGTCCCCATCCATACCAGACCGTTTATCGGCAGGCCTCGCCGCCCATCAGTCCAGTCGGAAGGAAACGGAAGCATGTGTCCTCCATTACGGAGATCGGCAAGAGCGGTCTCGACTCCGAAAACAATTGAGGGATAATCCTTAAAAGACTCAGAATCGAAAAGATGGATTTCATCGCACACCCTTGACAGGACCGACGTATAATCCGGCCGGTCATCGTAGCTCAGACCGCGAAACAGTGCGCACTCTCCCACACCTGTCGCCTCCGGATGTTCGTCGTCCCATATTTTTATAAAATAGGTCTGCTTGGCGAACATGTGTTCGCGCGAGGTTATCGCTTCAAAGGCGAAACGCAGAGTATAGGGGATGAATGATGCTTTAAGCATTCTTATCCGGGGAATTTGGGGAATTGTCCGAAGTCGGGATCGCGTTTCTCAAGAAATGCGTTTTTCCCCTCCTGTGCCTCTTCCATGAGATAGTAGAGCAATGTGGCATCTCCTGCAAATTCCATCAGTCCCCTCTGTCCGTCGAGCTCGGCATTGAGGGCCCGCTTGATCATACGTATGGCCATGGGGCTTCGTTTGAGAATCGTCTCGCACCATTCCACTGTCTCGTCCTCCAGCCTTTCGAAGGGCACCACCTTGTTGACCATACCCATTTCTTCGGCTTCCCGGGCGGTATACTGTCTGCAAAGAAACCATATTTCCCGCGCCTTCTTCTGACCCACACACCGTGCGAGATACGATGATCCGAAGCCTGCGTCGAAACTACCCACTTTCGGGCCCGTCTGGCCGAACCGGGCGTTTTCCGAGGCTATCGTCAGATCGCAGACAACCTGCAGCACGTTGCCTCCACCGATCGCATAGCCGTTGACCATGGCGATCACGGGCTTGGGGATAGAACGGATCGCCTTATGCAGGTCAAGCACATTAAGACGGGGCACGCCGTTGGCATCGATATAGCCTCCAGTCCCCTTGACATTCTGGTCGCCGCCCGAACAGAATGCCTTGTCGCCGGCGCCTGTCAGTATGATCACACCTATTTCGGGGCATTCCCGGCAGTAGGCCATGGCGTCGAGCATCTCCATGTTGGTCTGTGGCCTGAAGGCATTGTAGACCTTCGGGCGGTTGATAGTGATTTTTGCTATGCCGCCAAGCTGTTCGAAGAGTATGTCTTCATATTTTTTTATCGTTTTCCAGTCTCTCATATCTGTTGGTTTTTAGTGTTTGAATACTTGGATTTACGGTTGAAATAGTCGCGAAGCACCGCCGCGCTTTCTTCGGCGGGGGTGTCAATGGCAAGCAGTGCGGCCCGCGGTGCTCCCATGAATTTGCCGAAGACAGTCCGCAGCGCGGTTTCATCAGCGGCTTCGAAGTAATCGAGCCCGTAGGCTCGGGCGATCTCCCGGGCCGGGAACTGTCGCGGGTGCGTGACATATTGTTCGAGGATGTCGAGGTTTCTTGTCGACTCCACAAATCTGAATATCGCTCCCCCGCCGTTCCGCATCACGATTATGCGCAGTCGGGGGGCAAACGACGCGTAGGCTAATGCTCCTATGTCGTATTGGGCCGACATGTCGCCGGTCACCAGCACTGTATGCCCCGGATATGCCATTGCAGCGCCGATTGCGGTGGATGTACATCCGTCGATTCCGCTGACGCCGCGGTTGCAGTCGCTCCGGTGATAGTCGCGCGTGGCAAACAGCTGTGCATATCTGACGGGGGTGCCGTTTGATAGCTGAAGATTGGCGTCGCGCGGTATCATCGGCATGAATGTGGCGAATGCCTTCATGTCGCTCCAGGGCGATGCGGCTACGTATGCCTGATGGGTCGCTTCCGCTTTGTGCGCGAGAAGTTCCCATCTCCGTGAATAATCGCAGGGCGTCTGATGCGGCTGCATTGCCGATGCCAGTTGTTCAAAAAACACTTCCGGACGCATCTCTATGCGGAGTGACAGATGACGGAAACAGTCTACCGTCGTATGGGTATGCCCTACGCTCCAGTGTTCCACATTGTCCAGCGAGCGAATATATTCCTTGATATGGCGGCTTACGAGCGCTCCGCCGAGAGTGATCACCACGTCGGGCCGGAGTTCACGGCGTTCATCATCCGACATCTGACTCAAAGTCGTGTCGATACGGTTGATGAACAACGGACTGTGAAGATTGGCTATAGTCTCGGTAAGCACAACGAAATTGGGCAGTTGCGCAAGCCGCGCGAGGGCTTGATTGAGGCGGCTGGAAGGCGCGAGAAATCCAGCTACTATCATTACCCTGCGAGGCGAAGCGAGGTGCCGACCGTATTCCCGGGCATCGCTTACCGTCAGATCCTCGCGCGGGCAGAGCATGGCGATCCTGCGCGGTGACGGATGGACTTCATTGGTTATGCGTCCGAGCGGTGAGTCGAGCCTGACATTGATGTGTACAGGTCCCCGGCGACCGTTCAGCGCGAGGGTCAGTGCATCGTTGATCATCCGGTTGGCATACCATCTGTCGGTATCGGTTGCCGATTCATCTACATCGTAGCTCCCTTTGACAAAATTGTCAAGCGCTCCATTCTGGTGAATGGTCTGCGAATCATCCTGGTCGATCCACTCCGACGGTCTGTCGGCCGAAATGACTATAAGCGGCAAGGCTCTGTAGAAAGCCTCCGCTACAGCCGGGGCGTAGTTGAGCACGGCTGTACCCGAAGTGCAGACGATTCCAACCGGCCGGTCGCTGATAGCTGTCCGGCCGAGTGCGATGAATGAGGCTGAACGTTCGTCGGCGACGGGAATTATCGTCATGCCGTCTTCCTTGGCAGCCGCAACTAGAAGCGGAGCGTTGCGCGAGCCGGGAGATGCCACAATGGTTGTGACGCCGAATCCCTTCAGAAGCGACATCAGTTCGCGGCATATCCATTTGTCAGTAGTCTCAGCCATATCTGTCTGTCATTTTAGTCAGACAAAATTACTAATTTTTGATGATATTGTAGCCGTTATACTGATAGATATGATTGACGTGTGTTGATTGAAAATAAGGGAGCCGGGGCCTTATAACATCAGTGTCCGCCGATTGTATTACTCTTCGCGACCGGAATATTGATGTATATATTTAGTCAACAATTGTACGTGTATTGTTGCTAAAGTTTTCCAAAACGGAATATTTTACCATTGATTTACAAGTGATTATCATTTTCACAGATCTAAAAAGTTTTCCAAAACTGGATATTGTCGGAATTTTCGGACGGCAAATCTTGCCCGTTTTGATGAGATTGAATAACTTTGCGGCATCAACTAAAACCAAAACTGAAAAACGAATGATACAGATCGTGGTCAAACGCGACGGCCGTGTCGTAGGCTATAACGAGGAAAAAATCAAAGCAGCCATCCGTAAGGCTATGCTGCAGACCGAAATGGGGGAAGACGAAACTCTCATCCATAAAATCGTTGACCGTATCGGAGTGACCGGCAACGAGCGTATGACTGTCGAGGAGATACAAGACCGTGTGGAGATCGAACTGATGAAAAGCCCCCGCAAGGAGGTGGCCAAGCGCTATATAGCCTATCGCGATCAACGCAGCATCGCCCGCCGTGCGAAGACCCGCGATATGTTCCTGGAGATCATAGAGGCCAAGAGCAATGACATCACCCGCGAGAACGCCAACATGAATACCGACTCCCCTGCCGGCATGATGATGAAGTTCGCCAGCGAGACCACCAAACCGTTTGTCGATGACTATCTGCTGTCGCAGGAAGCCCGTGAAGCTGTGAAGAACGGCTATCTGCATATCCACGACAAGGATTATTATCCGACCAAGAGCCTCACATGCGTCCAGCATCCCCTCGACCGTATATTGAAATATGGTTTCTGCGCGGGCCATGGAGAGTCACGTCCGGCCAAGCGCATCGAGACTGCAAGCATCATAGCCTGCATATCGCTTGAGACTGCCCAGAACGAGATGCACGGCGGCCAGGCCATTCCGGCATTTGATTTCTATCTCGCTCCATATGTGCGCAGTTCGTATATCGAAGAGCTCAAGACACTCGAAAGTCTCACCGGAAACGATCTCAGCCATTTATATAACGCGGAGATCGACGATTTCCTGACAAAGTCTCTCGACGGGCTTGATGGCGACGAACGACTCAAACAGCACGCCATCAACCGCACGGTGGAGCGGGTACATCAGGCTATGGAAGCATTCATACACAATATGAACACTATCCACTCGCGTGGCGGCAACCAGGTCGTGTTCAGCTCCATCAACTACGGCACTGATACTTCGGCCGAAGGACGTTGCGTAATACGTGAGTTGCTTATATCCACTTACGAGGGTGTCGGCAATGGAGCGACAGCCATATTCCCCATACAGATATGGAAGAAAAAACGTGGCGTGAGCTATCTTCCCGGCGACCGCAACTACGATCTCTATAAACTTGCCTGCAAGGTGACCGCCAGGCGGTTCTTCCCCAACTTCGTGAATCTTGATGCCACTTATAATCAGCACGAGAAATGGGACGCCAACGACCCCGAACGATATAAATACGAGGTCGCCACGATGGGATGCCGCACGCGCGTGTTCGAGAACCGCTATGGTGAAAAGACATCCATCGGACGTGGCAATCTGAGTTTTTCCACCATCAATATCGTGCGTATAGCTATCGAATGCATGATGATCAGGGACAAAGAGGAACGCATCGACCGGTTCATGCAGAAGCTTGACGACGTGCTTGACATCACAGCCCGTCAGCTTTGCGACCGTTTCGATTTCCAGAAGACCGCTTTGGCCAAGCAGTTCCCGCTGCTTATGTCACGGCTGTGGAACGGCAGCGAGAATCTCACCGGCGGTCAGACCATTGATAGCGTCATCAATCAAGGCACTCTCGGTATCGGATTCATCGGACTGGCCGAATGTCTCGTAGCCCTGATCGGCAAGCATCATGGAGAGAGCGAGGAAGCACAGGCGCTTGGTCTGCGGATCGTCAGCCACATGCGCAGCCGGGTGAACGAGTTCTCCGAAAAATATCAGCACAATTTCTCCGTGCTCGCTACGCCGGCTGAGGGACTTTCAGGCAAATTCACGTCAAAGGATCGCAAAAGCTTCGGCATAATACCCGGCGTGACTGACAAGATCTACTACACCAACTCCAATCACGTACCCGTCTACTACAAATGCTCGCCACGCCACAAGGCCCAGATCGAAGCTCCGTATCATGAACTGACCGGCGGCGGTCATATCTTCTACGTGGAGATCGACGGCGACGCCACGCACAATCCCCAGGCGATATCCGATATCGTGGATATGATGGACCGTTATAATATCGGCTATTGCTCCGTCAACCACAACCGCAACCGGTGCATGGACTGCGGCTACGAGGATGCGCAGGACGGCCTGACGACATGTCCCAAATGCGGAAGCAAGAACATCGACAGGCTTCAGCGTATCACAGGATACCTCGTCGGCACGACCGACCGCTGGAACAATGCAAAGCTTGCCGAACTCAACGATCGTGTAGTGCACAAATGAGAGTAATTGACATAATCGAAGGAACATCGGTGGACGGTCCGGGACTCCGGACCGCCATCTATTTTGCCGGATGCCGTCATGAATGCCCCGGGTGTCATAACCCTCAGTCATGGCCGATGGATGCTGGCCGGGAAATGTCGGAAGCCGAACTGCTTGAAGTGGTGGAAATGGCTGATGCCGACGTCACGCTGACCGGAGGCGATCCTGTCTATCAGGCCGAGGCAGTGGCGCATTTCTGTCGTGAACTTAAGCGTCGTGGCCGCAATATATGGCTATATACTGGCTTCCGTTACGAAGAACTAATGGAGATTCCCGCGGCAAAAGATCTCGTGCAGACGGTCGATGTGGTGGTCGACGGGCCGTTTGTCGAAAGTCAGCGCGATATATCCCTTCTTTTCAGAGGTTCCGCCAACCAGCGCCTGATCGATGTCGCCCTCTCCCGCCCCGGCAAGATTGTCGAGTGGCGTTCCGGATTCTGATGAAATGCTGTCAGTACTGCAGGTAAATGAAAGGGACTATATCGGAGCCTCTTACCTGGATGATTATCAGTATGACTATCGCCAGCACTACTGCCTGTATGACGAGAGGCATTCGTGCATATAAACCCTTCAGTGAACGGGTCCAGCTCTCGGGAGCGAAATGCATCAGGAAGGCTCCCGCCATGACCAGCACTATCGCCAGATAACCGCTGATAAAGGCCGGAGCGACCGACAGATGGAAATCACCGAATATCTGGCCAAGCATATCGCCGACCGACTCCATGGAGCGCGCACGGAAAAACATGAATGCGAATGCCACGAGATTGAATGTGATAAACACGTTGAACGCCTTACGCCACCATGTCGGGCGCCTTGGTGGCAAGGCTTTCTTGATCTCTTTGTGGGCTATAAGAAACGATCCGTGCAGTCCGCCCCATATCATATACATCCATGAGGCGCCATGCCACAGGCCGCCGAGCACCATGGTGGTCATCAGATTGGCATTTTTCCTGAAGCGTGAGCAGCGGTTGCCTCCCAACGGTATGTAGAGGTAATCGCGGAGCCACGACGACAGCGATATATGCCAGCGGCGCCAGAATTCCGAGGGATTCTGCGATTTGAACGGAGAACGGAAGTTGTCGAGAAAATTATATCCGAGCAGCAGCGCTATGCCTATGGCCATATCGCTGTAGCCTGAAAAATCGCAATAGAGCTGAATCGAGAAGCCGTAGACGGCCAGCATGTTCTCGAAACCGCTGAAAAGCGACGGACTGTCGAACACACGGTCGACGAAATTCTGACTCAGATAGTCGGCAACGACAATCTTCTTCACGAGGCCGCACATGATCAGAAACAGTCCTTCGGCCATCATGGATCGTGTGGCCCTCGGATTGGCATGAACCTGCGGCAGCATGTCCTTAGCCCTGACCACAGGTCCGGCCAGCAGCGGCGGGAAAAATGTCAGATAGAACGTATAGGCGAGGAAATCACGGCACGGCTCGATCTGACGGCGATAGATGTCGACAATATAGCTGATCGATCTGAACGTGAAGAATGATATTCCCGCGGGCAGAATGATATCGAGTGCGTCAAACTCCTTGTCGGCGAAGTCGGCCACTGTCTGGGCGAGCAGATTGAAATACTTGAAATAGGCGAGCATGCCAAGATTTACCAACAAATTGATAAGCACACACGTTTTTCTGATCCATTCTTTCTTCGCCGATCCGAGCCAGATGCCCAGAACATAGTCGAAGACGCATACTCCCAGCAATATGAAGCAGCATTCGGCCGACGATTTATAATAGAAATACAGCGAGAACAGTATTACAAAGATCATCTTCACATACTTGAAGCGGCTCAGCAAAGCATATATACCGATAAAAGCGGTGAAAAGAAGCAGGAAAAGCCCGGTATTGAACAGCAACGGGTTGCCGGCGTCAAAGCGCAACACCTCGGCCAGTCTGGCCGGATCTATTTCAGGCATATACCGTTCCATATCAGGTAAATGAAGAAAAACGTTTGACATTTCAGTCAGATAATTACTGTTTTAATTCAAATAGATTTAACAGGGCCTCGTAAAGCAGCATACCTTGCAATCTGTACCCCGATGCTGTAAGATGCACTCTGTCGTTACCCATCAGTCCGGCAGTCAGCCATCTGTTTGAGGAACCGTTGCCACCTGCGACATCATAAAGATCATAGACGGCGATATTATGCAGCCTGCCGAAGTCCATTATCTCATTGCGGTAGGCAGCGATGTTGGAGTTGACAGAGTATGATGTACGGCGTCGACGTCCTTTACGTCTTACATATCCGCGGCGCTGGCATTCCATCGGCGTGACCAGTATAATCGGCACCTCGGGCATCTTCTTGCGGATATTGTCGATCATCGCACCAAGTGACCCACGCAAGGAAGAACGGTCGAGACGTCCGAATGCTTCGTTTGTGCCGAGCGATACTATGACCAGGTCAGGTGACAGAGCGGCTACTCCGGAGGGGAAAGAGGCGATGGAATTGTAAGTGGAAAAAGTCGCTCCATTATTGCCAATCACACTATATGTCAATCCCGGCCTCTGTCCCGAAAGATATGCGCCCGAAAAAGTATAACCTCCTAAGGTTGAGAATCTCACTGTGGCTGAATTGACGCTTCTCGCAAGGACTATCCGAGTGGTGTTGCCGTCGGAAACAGATTCAAACGGTATAGAACTATTGTCGGAATCCGTGACTCCCGATATGTCGATCTTCCCTTTGCCAAGCATTATTATCTCAGAAAAAGGATCGAATGTCTCTTCATCGTCGCGAGTGGTAAATGTCAGATTTCCACTCGACCCACGCAGTTTCAATGCAAGTCCGTTGAATCCCATGTCATTTCCGGTGCCTGCTTTTATCACTCTTGACGCTGTCCACGATGATGTGCTCTCCACTCTGTAGTCCGAGGGGGAATTGGTTGAGGCGAGTTTCAGCGGCGAAACCAATCCGCGTCCTCCGTCACCATAAACAAACTGCAACATGTCGCGTGTCACCTGAGTGGAAAACTCCGCCTGCACATGGCTGTCGCCGATATGCAGAATGTCTACGCGGCTACCCGGGGATTTCAGTTTATGTCGTAACGAGGAGAAATCCTCGCCATTGGTAATTATGATATTTCGTGCACGGTGAATGAAGGATGGTATACGTCCGGCATAGGGAGCATCAAGTTGCTGATCTTCGATCGTGGGATTCTCCCTCATTTCAGTCTGCAGGTCGATGATCTCCTCCGCTATGGTGTCGGATTCAGCCGCTATCTGTGCTGCCGTATCCACCGGAGCTGTCATAATCAGCAAAAATAATATTATTTGTGTGTATTTCATTGCAATAATAACATAAGAGCATTATAAAATTCCTCGGCAAGCACTTTTCCGCCTTTGTGCGACATATGCGTATAATCTTTCCCTATCAGTCCCTTGCGGCTCCACTCCACAACCGCATCATAGCCGCCTTGTGCCTCTCTTATGTCCCAGAAAAGACATCCGGCCTGACGTGCGGCATCGCGTTGGGCTGAAATCATATTTCCTATTGTGGCCATCGAATGCACCTCTCCGTTTTTTTTCTGCCCCCGGTCGCCCACTCCCATAAGGAGGATTGAGGCCGAGGGGTAACACTCACGCAGATGGCGTATTACTTTTACCATCTCTCTGGAATATACTGAATAGTCGGTCTGGGAAGCCGACATCGCATTGAGTCCGAATTCCAATATTATGAGATCATATCCGAGCAGATCGTCCATCTGTCGGCACAGACCGACATTGAGACTTCCGAGCGACAGGCCTGAAAAACCGCGGGTTGACATACATTCGACAGATATTCCCGACAATGATTCGAGCCATACGCCGAGCCCTATTATCGAAGGAGTGGAGGTAGAGAGCGTAAGAGATCCTGTCAGTTTATGGATCTCCATCGTCTGGACAGAGTTGGAGGGTGAGTATGTCGATGTATGTGTCTCTCCGTCGCCGTCG
>CALHWU010000052.1 GCA_938039795.1 uncultured Muribaculaceae bacterium | reverse complement strand
CATATCCTTTGTGATTTCATTGTTTCTAACAAATATCATGCCTCTCCGGGGCGGTCGGCGAGCTCCGCCTCACGTATCATTGCCACAGCCTCGTCAACGCTCATGCAGTCGGAGGAGGCGATATCTCCTACCCGCGTTCGCCTGAGAGCTGTAAGATGAGCGCCCGAACCGAGCGCTCGGCCGATGTCACGCGCCAAGGCCCTTATATATGTCCCCTTGCTGCAGACCACCCTTACAGTGGCGCTCGTACCGCTGTAATCAAGCAGCTCTATCTCGTCAATCACAAGAGTTTTCGGCTTCAGATTCACTTCCTGACCGCGACGGGCTGTCTCATATGCCCTTTTCCCATCTACCTTACAGGCCGAAAACTGCGGTGGCACCTGCTCGATGCGTCCTTTGAAACGCTCAAGGGTCGCCTCTATCAGCTCTCTCGTGATGTGATCCACAGGATAACGTGCGTCTATCTCGGTCTCAAGATCGTAGGATGGAGTGGTAGCGCCGAGCTCTATTGTCGCGATGTATTCCTTTACCCCGCTCTGCAACTTCTCTATCAGCTTTGTGGCTCTGCCGGTTACTACAATCATCACTCCTGATGCCAACGGATCGAGAGTGCCGGCATGGCCGACCTTGAACCGTTTCATGCCGAGACGCCTCAGCAATGCGCCACGCAGCCGTTTCACCACGTCGAAGCTCGTCCAGCCAAGAGGCTTATCGACAGCAAGGATCTCGCCCTCTATAAAGTCTTTCTTCATTGGTCTGTTCCGATCAGATTATCACCAGAGGATACACAGCAGACCCATGGCCACACAATACACGGAGAACCATACCAGTTTGCCGCGTTTGACGATCTCGATCATCCAGTTGCACGCCGCGCATCCCGCCAGGAACGACGCCATAAAGCCTACCGCCAGAGGCAGCCATCCAATGGAATCCATAACCACACTTTCGCCTGATGCCATATCCTTGACATTAAGCAACGCTTCTCCGAGTATGGGGATTATCACCATGAAGAAAGAAAATTCAGCCACCCCCGCACGTCGCGCACCCATGGATATTCCGGTCGCAATCGTAGTGCCTGAACGGCTCAGGCCAGGCAAAACGGCTATCGACTGCGCTATGCCCATGCCGATAGCGTCAATCCAACGGATACCGTGGAGCCTGACCGATCTGTCGGAGGCCGCATCCTCAAGAGCCGGACGCGTACGGAAGAAATAAGCGAACGCAAGCAGACACGCCGTCACCAGAAGGCAACAGCCCACCAGTGTCAGGCTGCCGCCGAAGAAACTCTCCACCGTGTCCTTGAAGAAAAGTCCGACTATCGCTACCGGTATACACGACACGAGGATCTTGCATACATAGTAGAAATTGTCGTCGCGACGCCATGTGAAGAAGCTCACGCACAGCGGCACGAATTTACGCCAGAGTACGACAATCGTACTCAGCACCGTTGCCACATGCAGCGCGGTGTCAAATTCCAGAGCTTCAGCGCCGGCGAGTTGCAGTCCGAGCACTTCGCGGCATATCTCAAGATGGCCGCTTGAACTTATCGGCAGGTATTCGGCCAGGCCCTGGACCAGGCCGAGTATCAGTGCGTCGAGCCAGTCCATCAGCCTTCTTTGCCCTCCTCCGGCTCACTTTTTACTTTATTTTTCCCGGGACGCCACATGATGCCTATGCCCATGAAGATAAAACCGAGAAAAGCCATGGTCGGGCCGACGACGATACGCCGGGTGCTGAAAATATCGGGATTGAACTCTGTTTCAGTCGACGGAGCTCCGGTCATCAACAGGAAACCGGTGACAATCACTGCCGCCGCTACCGCCATCAATATAAAATTGATCTTCACCAGAGGGAGTCGGCCATAAGGCTCGCGGTCCAGACCGTCGGCGACCTCTCCGTTCTGCTGTCTGTTGTTATTCTTCATTATAAAACAATATTATTCGTTTATTACCGATGGCCTGTCAGCCAAACATCTCGTCATAATCAGCCCTCAGATACTTGTTGGCCGACAACAGAGCCGACAGCCCGCAGATGGCCGCTCCAAGCACAAACAGGCATACAAACACTATGGCCGTGCCTTCTATCCCCACAGCGCGTATCACTTCAGGATCAACCGTAGCAAGATACAAAAGCAGACTGCCAAGCACTACGACCGACACCGCAGCCGCTATTATGCCTTGAAGCACATTGCACACCACAAAAGGGCGCCTGATGAATCCGGGCGTAGCGCCCACAAGCTTCATCGTATGTATCAGAAACCGGCGGGCATATATCGTAAGCCTTACCGTGTTGTTTATCAGCACAAAAGATATTATCAGCAGACATCCGGCCACAATAAGGAGCACCAGCGTGAGCGAGCGCATCGCATTGTTGACAGCCTTGATGAGGTCGGAATGGAGCTGAATCTCTCCCACGCCTGCCATGCTTTTGAGCGGATCAGTAACAGCTTTCAGGCTGTCGGGATTACAATATGCACCTGTCACCGACACTTCAAATTCCGGACTGAACGGATTCACACCGAGAAGAGCCTTGTCGGTGCCGTCGTCACCAGCCAGCTCCTTCCAGCGAGCCATGACATCGTCGGCCGATGAGAACCTCACACCCGCGACATATGGAGCCGCCTTCCAATATCGTTGCATAGCCGCCACTTGCGCCTCGGAGGCATCCTCTGCCATAACTACAACAAAACCCACCTGCTGGCGGATATCGCTGCTCACGCTTCTCGCCGCCAAGGCCAGCAAAGCCGTAAGACCCAGAATGATCAACACCAGCGCCACACTGACTGTAGCGGTCAGCTGGGTGCTTCTGACGGGAATTCCACGTCCCCGCTGTAATCTGCTCATAAGGTTTTCGGTAGGATTTATCGTTTATTAAGAGTACAAAGTTAACACTTCTGACACCCCTATGTCAAGATTTTTAACCCGATTTAATGAATTTTGTGAGGTTTGACAACACCATAGCCAAGGTCACTCTCCCAGAAGAGTGGCCGAAGTAGCGTCGGCTATCCTGACACTCACTATATCACCCACCTTGACCGGACGTCGGGGAAATACCACCGTCTTGTTTGTATCGGTGCGTCCCACCATCTGTTCCTTGCTCCGCTTCGATACGCCCTCTACAAGCACGTCCACAATGCTGCCGATATCCCGGCGGTTGGATTCGGCCGACAGTTGCCCCTGAAGCTCTATCATACGGTTCAGACGCTCTATTTTCACCTCCTCGCTGATATCATCGGGCAAATAACGGGCCGCATACGTGCCGGGGCGCTCGGAATATTTGAACATGAACGCAGAGTCAAACCCCACTTCACGCATAAGGCTGAGCGTCTCCTGAAAATCCTCCTCGGTCTCGCCGTGGAAACCGGTGAAAAGATCGGTCGTTATCGAACACCCGGGCAGGATACGGCGTATGGCAGCGATACGGTCAAGATACCATTCACGTGTATATTTACGGTTCATGGCCTTGAGCACACTGTTGCTTCCGCTCTGCACGGGCAGATGGATATGCCGGCATATATTGGGGTGTGCGGCGATCGTGTTAAGAATTTCATCGCTCATATCTTTCGGATGCGACGTAGTAAACCTTATGCGCATATCGGGCGCCGACTCCGCTACGAGCGCGAGCAGCCCGGCAAAGTCCGTCACCTTACCGTCGGCATCCTCCCGACGATAGGAATTGACATTCTGCCCCAGAAGAGTCACTTCCCGGTATCCACTTGCCCGCAGATCGGCCACCTCGGCGAGGATGCTTTCCGTCTCACGGCTCCGTTCTCTGCCGCGGGTATAAGGCACTATGCAATATGAGCAGAAATTGTTGCATCCGCGCATGATGCTTACGAAGCCTGATATCGGATTGCCGCCTATGCGGCGCGGAATTATATCACGATATGTCTCGGTCGTGCTCAGCTCCACATTGACAGCCTTATGGCCCGACTCCACCGACGCAAACAGTTCCGGAAGCGACATGTATGCGTCAGGGCCCGCCACCAGATCCACGCCATGACGCTCTGTAAGCTCCTCCTTGGCACGTTCGGCCATGCACCCCACCACGCCTATGATCAGACCGCCGTGCCGCCGTCGCTTTACCGACTGAAGATATTGCAGGCGGCTTATGATTTTCTGTTCGGCATTGTCGCGGATTGAGCACGTGTTGAGCAGCACTGCGTCAGCATCATCCACACTGTTAGACAACTCATAACCCGCCATTTCCATCACGGCGGCTATGACTTCACTGTCGGCCGAATTCATCTGGCAGCCGTAAGTTTCGATGAAAAGCTTCAACTTCATTTGCGTATCACCACTTATTTCTTTAATTTTGCACAAAATTACTAATTCAGTGCATAACTGGCAAATCAATCATGGACGAAATCCTCTCCATAGTCGCATGCGCGGTTATCGGATGTCTCCTCAGCTGGTTTAGCGAGAGAGGCAAACGCCGCCGTGAGGATGCCGAAAGAAAAGCATCTGAAGCCCACGACACCCATCGTGAGCACATGCGTTGCCCTGAAGTTCCGCTGCCCCACCGACAGCCGTCCGCACCGCCAATGCCTGAGGAGGGGATAAGGGTCTCTTCTTCATCCCCGGAGACACCCGCCATGCCTCACGCCGCCACAGTCGCTTCTCCACAGGACCCTGAGGCCGCACGCCGGCGCAGATGGCGACAGGCCGTCATAGACGCCGAGATTCTTACCCGCAGATACTAAATCACCGTAAATCTTATATTTTACAACAATGGCATTTCCAATTTTGTCGGCACAGGAAGCTGCCGACCTTATCAAGAACGGCGACAATATTGGCTTATCAGGCTTCACAGCTTCAGGTTCGCCTAAAGTAATCACCGAGGCCCTTGCTGCTAAAGCCGTGAAAGAACATGAGGCCGGACGCCCCTTCAAGGTAAGCGTCTTCACCGGCGCATCGACCAACAACCACGCCGACGGAGCGCTCGCGCGGGCCAACGCCATCGCAAGACGCACACCCTACCAGAACACACCCGACCTCAGGCAGCGTATCAATGCCCACGACTGCCACTATTTCGACCTGCATCTGTCGGAACTCGCGCAGAAGTTCAGATACAACACCTATGGCGAACTCGACTGGGCGATACTCGAAGTAGCAAAAGTGTTTGAAAACGGCGAGGTCGTGCTCGGAACAGGCGTAGGCAACGTACCCACATACGCCGCCAAGGCCAAGAAAATTTTCATTGAGCTCAACACAAAGCTCCCCGAAGGACTCTACGGGCTCCACGACATCTACATGCCTCTCGACCCGCCACACCGTCGTGAAATTCCGATCTACACACCCTCCGACCGCATCGGACACCCGACCATCAAGCTCGACCCCTCGAAAATAGCCGGAATAGTACACTCCGACGCCTATGACGGCATCAAGGGATTCACAGCGCTCGACGACACCACGCTGCAGATCGGAGCCAACGTCTGCAACTTCCTCATTGGCGAGGTTCGCGCGCAGCGCATCCCCAAGGAATTTCTCCCCATACAGTCAGGCGTGGGCAACGTGGCAAACGCCGTCCTCTTCGGCCTCGGCGACTCCAAGGAGCTTCCTCCGTTCGCTATGTACACCGAAGTGATTCAGGACGCAGTGATCGACCTTATGAAGATGGGCCGCTGCAAATTCGGATCAACTTGCTCACTGACACTGTCTGACACCAAGGAGTCCGAAGTGCTCTCCGACCTCGACTTCTTCCGCGACAAGATCGTGCTTCGCCCTGCCGAGATCTCCAATAGCCCCGAAGTTATCCGCCGCCTCGGCGTCATTGCCATGAACACGACCCTTGAAGCCGACATCTTCGGCAACATCAACTCCACCCATGTTGTAGGCACCAAGATGATGAACGGCATCGGCGGCTCCGGCGACTTCACCCGCAACGGCTACCTGTCGATCTTCTCATGCCCCTCCATCACCAAGGGAGGCCTGATAAGCAACATCGTGCCGATGTGCTCGCATATCGACCATACCGAACACTCTGTCGACGTCATCATCACCGACCAGGGCGTTGCCGATATCCGCGGACTCGATCCCGTGCAGAGAGCCGAGCGCATCATCGACAACTGCGCCCACCCCATGTATCGCGAGCTGCTCCACGACTACCTCAAGCTCGGCAAGGGTGGACAGACCCCCCACCACCTCGCCGCATCGCTCGGCTTCCACACCGCATTCCAGACCACCGGCGACATGCGCAAGACCGACTGGTCGCTCTACGCCTGATCAATTCGACCCGCATAAAAATATTAATGCCCGGCCTTCCAACGAGACCGGGCATTAAATATTTTCAGTCAGATCAAAATATCATTTCGATTCTGTGGAGGCGGTGAGATCCACGCCGGCCAGATCGGGGTCGATCATGATGCGGCCGCAGTATTCGCAGACGATGATCTTCTTGTGCATCTTGATCTCCATCTGTTTCTGGGGCGGAATACGGTTGAAGCAGCCGCCGCAGGCATCGCGCTGGATGTAGACGATACCCAGACCGTTGCGGGCATTCTTGCGGATACGCTTGAAAGCTGCCAGAGTGCGGGCGTCGATTTTCGGCTCCAGAGCCTTGGCCTGCTCGCGCAGACGCTCTTCGTCCTGCTTCGTTTCCGATACGATCTCATCGAGTTCGGCCTTCTTGTCGGCAAGCACATGCTTCTGGTCGGCCAGACGCTCTTCCGTTTCGGCTATTTCATTGTTTTTGGCGTCGATCATGCGGGCATACTCGTTGATATGCTTCTCGCTCAGCTCTATCTCAAGAGTCTGGAACTCGATCTCCTTCGACAGCAGGTCAAACTCGCGATTGTTCCTCACGTTGTCGATCTGCTCCTTGTATTTTGCTATCTTGGCCTGTGAATCGTTGATTTTCTCCTTCTCGGCAACCGACTTCTTACGGATTTCTTCGATCTCCTTGCGGAAATTCTCGATGCGGGTGGTCAGACCCTTGATCACATCCTCAAGGTCAGCCACTTCAAGAGGAAGTTCGCCACGCACGGTGCGGATTCGGTCGATTTGCGAAAGTAGCGTCTGCAGCTCGTAGAGCGACTTGAGGCGCGACTCCACTGAGAGGTTCTGTTCGTTTTTGTTCTTGTCTGCTGTAGCCATAGCTTACATGTAATTTACAGGATTTGACTCTACGTGCGAGTCACGGACTGCAAAGTTAGGAAATTTTTTCGTAATAATATCGGTAAAAATGCCTATAGTGCAATGTTCGCTCTCAAAATGGCCTATGTCGGCTATCAGAATGCGGCCTCCATAGTCGGCGAAATCATGATATTTCACGTCGGCGGTCACCATCGCGTCGGCACCGCAGGCCAACGCCGCCGGAAGCATCGGCGCGCCCGACCCGCCGCACAGAGCCACACGGCTCACCATCCGCGATCCGTCCGCAACGCTGTGGCGCACCACAGGCGCGCCGAACACGCGCTTCACCTCACGCAGAAAATCTTCAGCCGCCAACGGCTCGGCAAGCTCTCCTACCGCCCCGCCACCACTGGCTGCGTCGAGAGCCTCCACCCGCTCCAGTCCGAGCATCTCGGCCATCCGGCGCGACACACCCGCCGGAGCATTGTCCAGACAAGTGTGCAGGCTGTACACAGCCACACCATGTCTTATCGACAATTCCACAGCCTGCTCCACAGGGGTCGATCCCGTGAGCCGTTTCAGTCCGCGGAATATCAGCGGATGATGGCTCACCACGAGATTACACCCCGCGGCGGCCGCCTCGGCTATAACTGCCGGAGTCGGATCCACACACAGCATGGCGCCGGTGCACTCGCGCGACGCATCGCCAGTCTGAAGCCCGCAGTTGTCATAGCTTTCCTGCAAGCCCAGAGGAGCGTATTCCTCCAATGCGCCGATTATATCACTTATTTTAGGCATATCAAATGATGATCTTGTCGTGAATGTTGACAGAGAAAAGCGGAGGGCATCCGGCATTGTCTGCCGCCTGCCCTCCGTAATGTCGGTGAGTTTACTTCTTTTCGGTTTCAGTCACGGCGATGCTGAGCTCGTCGAGCTGGCTCTGGTCGATGGTGCTGGGAGCGTCGATCATCATGTCGCGTCCCGAATTGTTTTTCGGGAAAGCTATCACATCGCGGATGCTGTCGAGGCCGGCCAGTATCGACACGAAACGGTCGAAACCGAATGCCAGACCGCCGTGAGGCGGCGCGCCATACTTGAAGGCGTTCATCAGGAAGCCGAACTTATACTGTGCCTCCTCTTCCGACAGTCCGAGCAGACGGAACATGTGGTCCTGAAGCTCCGAATCATGTATACGTATCGAGCCGCCGCCAAGCTCATTGCCGTTGACCACCATATCGTAGGCCGTAGCACGCACGGCTCCGGTATCGGTATCGAGCTTGTCCACATCATCGGGATTCGGCGACGTGAACGGATGGTGCATCGCATAGTAGCGCTGGGTCTCGTCGTCCCACTCGAAAAGCGGAAAGTCAACCACCCATAGGCATGAGAACTTCTGCGGATCACGCAGACCGAGACGCGAACCCATCTCCAGACGCAGCTCGTTGAGCTGCTTGCGGGTTTTCATTGTAGCGCCCGCAAGTATCAGCATCAGATCGCCGGGCTTGGCATTGCCGCGCTCAAGCCATGCGCGAAGCTCGTCGTCGCTATAGAATTTGCCTACCGAGCTCTTGACGGAGCCGTCGGCCTCAAGCTTCACCCACATCATGCCTTTGGCACCCACCTGCGGACGCTTCACGAACTCCGTCAGCTGATCGAGCTGCTTGCGGGTATAGTCGGCACATCCGGGAGCCACGATGGCGCCGACGTATTCGGCATCGTCCATCACGGCAAATCCTTTGCCCGTGGTAAGATCTTTCAGCTCCACAAACTGCATGCCGAAACGGGTATCAGGCTTGTCGCTACCATACAGGCGCATCGCATCGGCCCATGTCATGCGGGGGAACGGCTCGGTGAAATCGATATCCTTCACATACTTGAATATGTGCTTTACAAGTCCCTCGAACATCTGAAGCACATCTTCCTGCTCCACAAACGACATTTCGCAGTCGATCTGCGTGAATTCAGGCTGACGGTCGGCGCGAAGATCCTCGTCGCGAAAACACTTCACGATCTGGAAATAGCGGTCGAAACCGCTCACCATCAGCAGCTGCTTGAAGGTCTGCGGCGACTGCGGCAAAGCGTAGAATTCGCCGGGATTCATGCGCGAGGGCACCACGAAGTCGCGCGCTCCCTCGGGCGTCGACTTGATGAGCACCGGAGTCTCCACCTCAAGAAAGCCCTTCGAGTCGAGATAGCGGCGTATCTCGAACGCCATGCGGTGGCGCAGTTCCAGATTGCGGCGCACGCACGAGCGGCGCAGATCAAGGTAGCGGTATTTCATGCGCAGGTCGTCGCCGCCGTCGGTCTCGTCCTCGATAGTGAACGGCGGGATATCGCTCCGGTTGAGCACATTCAGCGCGCTGGCGATGATCTCCACCTCGCCCGTCGGCAGATTTTTGTTCTTGTTCTCGCGCTCCTGCACCTTTCCGGTCACCTGCACCACATATTCGCGGCCCAGCTTGTTGGCTGCCTCGAAAAGCGACGCGTCGGCATCGCTCTCAAACACTATCTGCGTGATGCCGTAGCGGTCGCGCAGATCCACGAATGTCATGCCGCCCATCTTCCTGACGCGCTGCACCCATCCGGCGAGTGTCACTTCGCGGCCTGCGTCAGCAAGGCGCAGCTCGCCGCATGTATTGGTTCTGTACATTTTGTCTCGACTATATAATCGGTTATGTTGTTTCTGCCCACAAAATTACAAAAAATCCGCTTTCCCGGCCGAAAAAACGGCACAGAAAAGCGGATTAAGTATTGTCGGCAGCCCTACGGCGTCAGCTGATGGTCACCTGCGTGGCGCCGAAGCCGTATTCGCGGAACGACGCGTCCTGCACCTGGCAGCTCTTGTAGCGGTGGCGAAGCTCCTTCATGAGCGCCTGCCGAAGCACCCCCTCGCCTTTGCCGTGGATGAATATCAGCTTGCGGCCGCGGTTGCGCAGATTGGCATCCATCACCTTGCGGAATTCATCCACCTGATAGTTGAGAATGTCGGCCGGCGACATGCCTGCCGTAGTGTCAAGCAGTTCGTCGATATGCAGGTCGGTGACCAGCGGATCGGTGCCGTTGGATACACGCGGCTTGTGCTGCACCTTTTTCACCTGACGGCGCTGCGGGCGCGGAGTCACGACCGCATTCATCGCTTCCGCCAGATCGGCTGGAGCGACCGTAGCAGCGTCCTGCCCGAGCGCCACATCGTCAGTGACGAGCGGAAGAGTTATCACATCGTGCTCGAAATACTCGTTCTGCCTGAAGCAGTTCACGCGCAGAAAACGCGTCAGATCCATCTTTCTCTCCACATCGACCGGGCGCTTCAGAGCGAAGCCCTTGTCGCGCTTGAAAGCGATCATCTGCACTGCCACATGCTCCATGTGCGCAAGGTCGGCATGTGTCATCTCGCCGATCAGCAGCTGGATGTTAGGCTCCACAATTCCGGCATATCTCGTGGTCCACTCCTCCTCGTCGCCACGAGTGAGATAAGTGAAGTAGAGATAATAGTTGGAATCGTTGACGAGCGATATGTCGAATGTCGTGGTCGACAGCTGCTTTATGTCGGCCGGCTCGTAGCCGAGCACCACATTGAGCTTGTCGCCCCCTTCGGTCTCCACGACCGGGAGCTCAGGCTCAGCCTTCACCTCCTTGGTCGGTTTCTCTATCTCTTTCGGCGCCACTGCGGGTGCTGCGGAGGCCGCGGCACGGCTGTCGCCGGCAGCGCTGACCACCACACACTCGCGGAGCATCACCGGAGTCTCGAAGCCATCCTCGTCCACATAGGCCATATTTCCGTCTATGCGGGTGATACGCCCTCCTCCTACAGAGTTGAGGTATCTTACTGTATCTCCTACTTTAGCCATCATTTCTTGCTTTTCAGATCGTTGAGCAGCGTTTCGACAGCCTTGCGGAGCTGTGCGTCCTCACCCTTGACCACGGTAGCGGGATCGTTGGCCACCTTGACATCGGGCTCAAGCTGCGTATTTTCAAGATAATTGCCCTCGGCCGTGCGGAAACCGGTCACAGGGATGCCGAACACAAGGCTCGGATCCTGGAGAGTCACCCAGTTGACAGAGCTCATCGTACCCGGCACGGGCATGCCCACCAGTTTGCCGAGGCCCAGATGACTGTACACCCAGGGAGTGCCATGTGCATTGGAGTAATTGGCCTCGCCGATGACCATGATGCTCGGCTTGTTCCAGCGGCGCGAAGGCATGTCGGTTGTCTCGACTCCGTGGACGTCCTGCGTCAGATACTTGCGGCCGCTGAACATCACCTCGATATCCTCGTGCAGACGACCTCCGCCGTTGAAGCGGGTATCGATCACGATTCCCTCCTTGTCGATATACTCGCCCAGAGCCTTGGCGTAGAGCTTGCGGAAGCTTCCGTCGTCCATCGACTGGATATGCACGTAGCCCAGACGTCCGTTCGACCAGCGGTCTACATCGGCCTCGCGCTGACGCACCCAGCGGTCATATATCAGACTGTTCTGTGCGCTCTGCGATATCGGGAGGATCACCTCCTCGAAGTCAGTGCCGTCGGCGCCGCGAAATCCCACGAGTGTCTTTTTGCGCACCAGATCGGCAAGAGCCACCGACGGATCGGTATCGGCCGTCAGCTTCTGTCCGTTGACCGATACGACGATATCGCCCGCTTTCACCCGCGACGACTTGCGGTCGAACGGACCGCCCTTCAGCACTTCGGCCACCTTCATTCCGGGGCCGTCGTAGGCCAGGTCGTAAATCAGGCCGAGCTGGGCCGTGGGATGACTTGCACCGGCCGGATAGTAGCGGCCGCCGGTGTGCGACACGTTGAGCTCGCCGAGCAGTTCGCTCAGCAGATCGGCGAAGTCGTAGTTGTTGGCGATATGCGGCAGGAAACGGCGGTAGGCCTTGTAAAGATTCTCCCAGTCGGCGCCGTTCATGTCGGTGCGGAAGAAGCGCTCGCGCTCCTCGTTGAACACGTAGCGGAGCATATATTCGCGCTCGTCGGCCGGATCGATGGTCATTGACGCGGAGAAGTTGATCGGAGTGAGCTTTTCCGACTTTGTGTCAAACTTGCGCAGAGTCGAGCCGACGAGATACATGTTGCCGGCCTTGTCGGTATCAATTCCGGCGCCGGCGCCGAGTTTCGTCACTTTGCTGACGTCGCCCTTGCGGGGTTTCACCTTCCAGAGATCATAGCCCTTCTCAAATGAAGTGATGTAGTAGAGGGTCTCTCCGTCGGGAGTCATATACATATCGGCCAGTGCCGACGAGTTGGGCGTCAGGCGCAGCGTGCGGTCGGCGATACCTTCGAGATCCACTTCCACCGGCTCCACGTCATTGTCCGCCTTCTCTTTCTTGTCCTTTTTGGAGTCATCATCCTTCTTGGCGTCCTTTTTGTCGGCCGCGTCATCTTTCTTCTTTTTCTGAGCCTTCTCAACCTCCTTCTGCAGCTCGTAGTCCTCCTCCGACAGACGGAAGCGGTCGTAGGCGTCGCGGTTGAGGAAAGCGATCATCACGTCGCTCTCCGATCCCCACGAGGCATGGTTGCGCATGCCGTAGCGCTCGCTGTCGAAGATTATGGCCTTGCCTCCCATGGCCCAGCGCGGATTCTGATCGAAATAGCCGGTCTTAGTGACGTAGGTCATCTTGCCGTCGGCCACATTGATGATGGCTATGTCGGAATATGGCTGATGATGCAGGTCAGTGGCCTCGATGAGTATCCAGCGGCCGTCGGGACTCCACTGCGAGGAGAATCCCTTGAAGCGGGAGGCCACGGTCGATCCGTCGGTCAGCTGACGCACCTTTTTGGTCTTGAGATCGATCACTTTGAGCTTGGTGCGGTCCTCCACAAACGTCATCTGCTTGCCGTCGGGCGACACTGCAGCCGAACGTGCCGAGCTGACGCGGAGCTGTTCAGGCTTGTCGGCCTCGTCGACAGTCACATCTATGGCCACCTTGGCCGGCTTCTGCCCAGGGCGCATTGTGTAGATCTCTCCGTCGTAGGCAAAAGAGAACGTTCCGTCGGAGCCGCGCGACAGGAAACGCAGCGGATGCGTCCGGAAGTCGGTCAGCCGGGTGATTTTCGACGGCTCCGCGATATCGAACGAATAGAGGTTGAACGAACCGCCGTCGCGCTCCGACAGGAAATAGACCGTCTTGCCGTCGGCCGACGCCACCGGATTGCGGTCCTCGCCACCCCGGTGAGTGAGATTGACATGCTTGCCCGTCTTGGCGTCGTAGAGCCATATGTCGCGCGTCACCGAAGAGGTATGGTGCTTGCGGAATTTGTCCTCGCTGCCCTTCACGTCCTCGTAGACAAACGAGCGGCCGTCGGGCATAAACGTCATAGCCACTGCTGGCGTGCCGAGCACCTGCCGGCTGCGGCCGCCCGTCGCAGGTACGCTGTAGACCTCCGTAAGAGCACGGTAAGGGAACAGGGCGCTCTCCGCCGGCTCCTGGATCGCGGCGCTGAAAAGCACGCTCTTGCCGTCGGGCGTGAAAGCTTCGGGATATTCGTTGGCCGAGTTGAAAGTCAGCTGCGTGGCCGACCCTCCCGAGGCTGGCATGATGAACACATCCTGCCCTCCGTTGCGGTCCGACGCGAAAGCTATCTGCTTGCCGTCGGGGCTCCATATCGGGCGGCTTTCATACGAAGGCAGAGTGGTCAGCCTTTCGGCCTTGCCACCCTTGGCAGCCACTTTGTAGATGTCGCCCTTGTAAGTGAAGGCGATCTGGCTGCCGTCTGGCGAGATACGCACATCGCGCATCCACAGAGGCGTCACGGCCTGCGCCAGCCCGGCCGAAGCGAGCATGGCGGCGCCGATGAGAAATAAGCGTTTTGTAATCATATGGATTGGTTTATTGAAATTTCACTGATCTTGAATTCACTGTATCAGCAGCCTCTCCGTTTCATTCGTCGATAGTATAGTTAAGAAAATCGACAAATGACTTCAGTGCCCTGAAGCGCTCGGCTGTGATCTCCGGCCATGACGGATCGAGAAAATAGTCTGCCCCTACATAGCTGACTCGTCCGTAGTCTTTCATACGCAGGAGATAAGCCTGCGGGTGATTGCGGTCCCAGCCTTTGGGCACTGTCTTCAGCTGCTGGCCGCACCATTCCGGGAACAGCCCGACAAAATCCGGATGCATGATGATCGACTCGAACTCCTCGATATTATCGACTATCGCGCGGCGTATCTTCTTCAGCACAGCCGGCTCCGGGCACCACAGTCCGCCGTAAAGCCCGCAACGGTCATCCACTCCCGTCTCCAGATAGTAACCGGCCCTCGCAGTGTTCTTGCCGAAAGGTCCGGGAGCCGATGAGAAATAAGTCTTGAACGGCGTCTTGTCGGGCGAGAAGCGCGTATCGCGATATATCCGGAACGTCACATCTTTGGCGGAATGTCCGGCCGCAGCCGGCTCCCACTCTGCCATAGCGGCTATCAGACGGTCTATATCGGCAAGCCACAGTTGGCGCAGACGGTCGTAACGCTCCCTGTTGGCCGCGAACCATTCACGATTGTTGTTGGCTGCGAGCTGGCGTAGAAAGCTCTGCAGCTCCTCCATGTAATATTCTGCCATATCGTAGCAAAGTTACTACTTTTTTACCAATCCCCTGTTGGCCATGATGTGAAAGATGGCTAAATTTGCGACCATGATAGCGTGTTTTTCAGGATGCGGCAACAGCCGCCTCGTAGCCGATCGCCTCGCCCTGCTCCTATCCGACAGCGTGACGGCGATCACACCGTCGGCCGACTGGCGCAAAGCCCCGGGCGATAAGACCCGTATGATATGGGTATTTCCCATCTATTCATGGGGAGTGCCTCCCGTAGTCGTCAGTCATATCGCCGAGGCCACGCTCCCCGATGGCATGGAACATTATATGGTATGCACCTGCGGCGACGACACCGGCCTGGCTGCCCGTCAGTGGCGGCGCATCGTGCGGCGTCGCGGATGGAATGCCGTCGGAGCCTGGTCTGTGACAATGCCCAACACCTACGTACTCCTGCCC
>CALHWU010000051.1 GCA_938039795.1 uncultured Muribaculaceae bacterium | reverse complement strand
AACAGGCGTCTGACATCATCGGTTGCGGCGTTGCGTCAGCCGCTGATGCCTATATGGCAGAGCGCGGAGAGCATGAGCGAGCTCGGGTCATATACAACCGACGACTATCTGGCGCAGCTTGAGGACAATGCCGGACTGCTGCCGGAATCGGATCTCTACAGCATTGCCGTGGGGCGTATCACAGCGAGGTCGGCGGCCGAAGCATCGGCCTACGTCGACAAGCTCGAGCGATACATGCTTTCGACGCCGCATGGCGCATGGGCCTCGAGGGTGACAATGCTTGCCGATGACGGCGACAACGCGAGCCATATGCGTCAGAGCGAAGAGCAGATCGGCGCTTTCCTGTCGACGCGGCCCGGCGATGCGATGCTGTACGAGAGAATCTATCTCGACGCCTATCCGTTGACCGGCGGCGTCTGCAAGGAGGCGCGCAGCCGGCTTCACCGAATTATCGACGACGGCACCCTGTGGTGGAACTATATAGGGCATGCCAACAAGTATTATCTGACCGGGCAGGGCGTGATGACGCTCAACGATATCACTTCGCTGCGCAACCGCCGCTGGCCTGTGTTTTTCGGAGCCACATGCTATTTCATGCAGTGGGACGGCATCGACCAGTCGGGAGCTGAGAAGCTGCTGTTCAATTCCCGTGGAGGTGTTATTGCGGCCATTACGGCTACGCGTCCGGTATTCATTTCCGAAAATGCCAAACTCAGCAAGTCTATGGGACTGGAGGCCCTTACGCTGGATGCCGACGGGCGCCCTGTGCCTGTAGGCGAGTCGCTCAGAAGAGCCAAGAACCGACTGGCATCGCCGGCCGCCGAGACGAATTCCAACAAACTGCGCTATGCGTTGCTTGGCGATCCGGCGCTGCGTCCGGCCTTCGCGTCCGGCCGGGTCAGCCTGCTTGAGGTCGACGGCCGGAAGACCGACGGAGCCGATGAGGAGGATGTCGTGATAATGGCCCGGTCGCAGGTGCGCCTCTCCGGAGAGGTGACCGACAGCCGCGGACGCCGCGACGAGGCGTTCAATGGTCGTGTCAGCCTTACTCTGTATGACGCCGAGCGGTCGGTCACCACTCTCGGCCGTGATATCGACGGCTCGCAGGGTCGCCGTTTTACATACGATCATGGAGCGAAGATATTCGAGGGGGCCGATACCGTGATAGGCGGACGCTGGGAGATGACTGTCAGCATGCCCTCGGAGATAGCCGACAACTACCGTCCGGCCACTGTCGTGCTCTTGGCTACATCGGCCACCGGAGGAGCGGCAGGATGCGACCGGCGCATATATGTCTATGGCGCTGACGATTCGCAGCCGGCCGATACGGTGCCTCCTGTCATAGAGAGCATCTATCTCAACCATCACGATTTTGCCGACGGCGGCATGACCGATCCCTCGCCGATGCTCATAACCGATATAAGCGACAACGTAGGCATCAATCTTTCGACGGCCGGCATAGGTCGCACAATGACTCTGCGGATCGATGGCAGGGATATTTTCAGCGATGTGGCATCATATTATACGCCGACCGCCGGCCGGCAGGCCGCCGGTACGATCAATTATCCGCTGACAGACCTTGAAGAGGGGCCTCATACTCTCGAACTGCGAGTCTATGATACTTCGGGCAATGAGGCGTCGGCCACGCTTGCGTTTACTGTCGACAGTCAGCTCGCTCCGGAAATATTCGATATCTATACGGATGTGAACCCGGCCACGACCCAGGCCAATTTCTATCTCAGCCACAACCGTCCCGACGCCATGCTCGGCATAACGGTGAGCGTGTACTCGATGAGCGGCATGCTGGTATGGAGCACTACGGTCAATGACCGCTCCGACATGTTTACTTCCGCGCCTGTGACGTGGAACCTGACTGACCGTTCGGGCCGCAGGGTGCCCCGTGGCATATACATCTATCGGGCCGAGATCGTTTCGGGAGCGTCAAGAGCGGTGTCGCCCGCGCGGCGCCTCGCAGTGACGGGTCACTGACCCTGTGGCGGCGCTACAGGCGTCAGGCCGATCTGCGCGGCCTGACGGAGGAGATAATCCATCGCCGCCTGGCGTTCGTTGGGGATAACGCCGTCGAGTATGGCATCCTTGATAGCCTGTTTCAGCAGCCCGACCTCGCGTGACGGCTCCAGGCCGAAGATAGTCATGATCTCGCTGCCGTCGACCGGCGGCTGGAAATTGCGGATATGGTCGCGGGCCTCCACTTCCTCCATTTTGCGCCTTACTGCGGCGAAGTTTTCGAGATGGCGCTTCACTTTCTCGGCATTCTTCGAAGTGATGTCGGCCTCGCACAGCGTCATCAGATCGGTGATATCGTCGCCGGCGTCGTGGAGCAGCCGGCGGACAGCTGAATCAGTCACACCCTCTTCGACCAGAGCGATGGGCCGCATGTGGAGCTCAACCATCTTCTGCACGTAGCGCATACGGTCGTTCATCGGGAACTTCATCTGGCGGAAGATACGCGGTATCATCTTGCTGCCTATGAAGTTGTGGTTATGGAACGTCCATCCCAGAGCGTTGTCCCAGCGTTTGGTGACCGGTTTGGCTATATCATGAAGCAGAGCGCTCCACCGGAGCCATACGTCATCGGTTTTGGCCGACACCTTGTCGAGCACTTCGAGTGTATGCAGGAAGTTGTCCTTGTGGCCGCGTCCTTTGACAGTCTCCACTCCCGAGAGAGCATGCAGCTCCGGAAATATCAGTTTGAGCAGTCCGGTCTGTTGAAGCAGACTCCAGCCGAGCGACGGGCGAGGGGAGTGCATGATCTTCATCAGTTCGTCCATGATGCGTTCGCGGGTGATGATGGAGATGCGGTGCGCGTTGCGGCCTATCGCTTCGAGCGTAGCGGGAAATATCTTGAATCCGAGCTGTGTGGCGAACCGTATGGCGCGCATCATTCTCAACGGATCGTCGCTGAAAGTGATGTCGGGATCGAGCGGCGTGCGTATTACGCCCGCTTCAAGGTCGGCAATGCCGTCGAAGAGATCTATGAGTTCGCCGAAAGTAGCGCTGTTGACGCTCACAGCCATGGCGTTGATGGTGAAATCACGACGGCTGAGGTCGTCGGTCAGCGTGCCGTCCTCAACTATAGGATTGCGGCTCCGGCGGTCGTAGCTCTCCTTGCGGGCTCCCACAAATTCCAGTTCCATATGGCCGCGTTTCACCTGGGCGGTGCCGAAATTGCGGAACACGCTGAGGTGAGTGCCTTTCCCCATGCTTTGGGCAACGGCCTCGGCGAGCTCGATGCCGTTGCCGACGCTGACGAAATCAATGTCGACCGACGGGCGGTCGAGCATCATGTCGCGCACGCAGCCACCTACGGCATAGCATTCGCGGGATATATCGTCGGCCACAGCGCCGACAGCTTTGAAAATCTTATCTTTTTTTCGCTTGACGATAAGTTCGGTGATGTTCATGCAAGTAATGTGATGAGCTGCTCGGGAGCATTGGTGAGGCACTCAGTGGCCGCCGCTCCCACGCAGTAAGTATTCTCTATCCCCACGGCGCCCGCGCCTGGAATGACGAATTTCGGCTCGAACGCGATGACGTTGCCCTCGGCTATGATGTCGCGGCTGCGCGGCGCGATGACCGGGAGCTCGTTGATCTCAATGCCAACTCCGTGGCCTACGAATCCCGCTTTCTGACGGTGCCCCATGAAATATCGTTCGAGTCCGGCCTCGCGTGCCATGGACTCGGCTGTCGCATACAGGCTGCGTGCCTCCACGCCCGGGCGTGCGTCGGCCTGCATCCGGTGGCAGATCTCTATCGAGCACTGATGAGCCTTTTCGGCAAGTTCGCTTGTGCGCTCGGCCACGAATGTGCGAGTCATGTCGGTCATATATCCGGTATAATTGCCGTTGACGTCAACCATCACGGTGTCGCCCGGGCGTATGATCGTGCCGTTGCACCCTACCGGCAGCGACGGGTCGAGCCCCTCGCCTCCCATCGCGAAGTCGTATGGGGTAGGCGTATCGGCATTTTCTCCCACGAGCACATTGCCCATGTAAAGTTCCATGGAGTCGCCGCTGATACGGAACTGTCCGAGGCACCCTTCGAGACGCGATACGCGCTCGATCTCGATCTGAAGCTCCAGATCGGTCATCCCCTCGTGATAAAGATGCGGTATGCGGCGGTAAACTCTCTCCTGGCGGATGCCGCTCAGGCGTATTTTTTCGATCTCGGCAGGCGTCTTGACAGAGCGCAGGCGGCGCATGGCCGGAGAGAAGTTGATTACCTCCGCGCCTTCGAACACTTTGGAAAGGCGCTGGGCCACGCTCCATACCGTTACGTCGAGTTCAAGGCCGAGACGTCCCGGAGCGTTGAGTCCGATGGTCAGGGCCATATCTTCGGGCTTGCGGATCGCTACTACTCCATCGCCTTCAAGATTGACCGGCCGACGGACGAAATATACGGGAATGCCCGATGCGGGCACGTAGATGTATCCGTCGAACACTCTGCCGGTCAGATAGTAGATGTTGGCGTTGTCGGTGATGATCACTGCGTCGGCTTTCTCTGCCTCCATCTGTCGGCGCAGATTGTCGAATCGAAGCTGAGCCTCCTGCGGCTCAAGAATATTGAGAGGTTTCATTTTTCTGTTGGCTGTCCGGAAATTCCGATGATTTCTATACCTTTCAGAGTGTCAACACGCATGACATGGCGGAGGTTTACTTTTCTCGCGGTTTTTCCTATAGTAATCCCTGCCGGTCGCTCTATCTGCATTGAAGAGCCGATACCATGACCATACCAATGGCCAAAGATGTCGCAAAGATCTATTCCGACAGTATCGCGCCGGATTCCTTCAATGCTCTCTACGGCAACCTCGATATATATGTTGCGGTAAGGATAGCTGTCATTGTGTCGCAGGGCAATGGAGAGCGGCTGGTCTGCGTGTAGGACTGAGTCTATTTCGAACGTGACGGTATCTCCATAGGCCCATCCCGCCTCAGGAATATGAGTGAAACTGCTCACGGAGTCGCCGCCGGCGCATGAGATGAATGCGACGGCGGCAGCCGTCACGACCAATATGTCGGCAGATGATTTCTTTGCGCGATATGTGATGCGTCCGGTCATTGGTCTGACTCGCCGATCATACGTTTTGAGGGCGACATGGCTGGCGGCAGATCCTGCTTGGCATTGCGACCGGCATCAAGATTTGTGTTGTCGGGCGTATCACCGGGACGCAGACGCCGTTTCTGGCGCTGTCCTCCGTTCTTTTGGGCGTTTTTCTGCCCTTTGGGTTGCGGTTGTGTCTGATTTTTCGTCTCCTTTGTGTCCCTGGGCTTTTGAGAGGTCTGATCTTTCTGCTCTCGCTGTTTCTGATTCTGCCCTTCCTTGGCAGATTGTCCGCCGTTGTCGGATTTGCCTTTGCGGCGTTTTTTCTTTTTGTCAAACCGGGTGATGTCCTGGCCGAGAATGTCGTTGTATTGTTTCTTCTCGGTGTCTTTTGATTCACTTTCGCGCTTGAGAGTGAGAGGCTTCTCACCGTTTTTGTTGAGCTGTATCACCTCGAATGCGCGTTCGGCGTCGATGGTCACAAGGTTGGCGGCAATATTCTTGTCGGTCGAGTATGTGATCTCGTGCCGGAACACATCGTATTTGAAATGATAGTATGTCGCATCGGCAGTTTCGAGACGAATCTCTCTGGAAGGCATCTTCTTGATGCTTTCCACGTAGCTGTCGACCTCGAAATTGAGGCAGCATTTGAGCTTCGCACATTGTCCGGCCAGCTTCTGTGGATTGAGTGAAATGTCCTGAAAACGGGCGGCCGCAGTGCCTACCGATACGAAGTTGGACATCCAGCTCGCACAGCAGAGAGGGCGTCCGCATGGCCCTATGCCGCCGATGCGTCCGGCTTCCTGACGTGCGCCGATCTGTCGCATCTCCACGCGGATATGGAATGTCTCCGCAAGCACTTTTATAAGCTGGCGGAAATCCACGCGTTCGTCGGCGATGTAGTAGAATATGGCTTTATTTCCGTCGCCCTGATACTCTACGTCGCCGATCTTCATGTTGAGCTTGAGGTCGGCCGCAATTCGTCGGGCGCGGATCATGGTGTCGTTCTCGCGTGCCTTGGCCTCCTCGTATTTTTCGAGGTCGCCGCTCTTGGCTTTGCGGAATACGCGTTTCAGTTCGGTGTCGGACTTGACTCCGGCGCGCCGCATCTGCAGTCTGACGAGCTTGCCGGTCAGAGTCACTTCGCCGATGTCATGTCCGGGAGAGGCCTCTACAGCGACAATGTCGCCGGCCGCGAGATCAAGATGAGTGGTATTGCGGAAGAATCCCTTGCGGGTGTTTTTGAACTGTACTTCCACGAGCTCGTCGTCAGCCATTCCTCCCGGTACGTCGGCAAGCCAGTTGTAGCAGTAGAGTTTGCCTCTGGGTGCTTCCTTGCCGCCGGTCGGAGATTGTCCGGAAGCAGTGGGCTCGATATCGGGTGATTCACTCCCTTTTTTCGGATCCTGGCTCATCATTATTTCGCAAAGCTAACCGAACGGGTCTCGCGTATCACTGTGATCTTGACCTGACCGGGATAGGTCATCTCGTCCTGAATGCGCTTTGCTATCTCCGCGGAGAGCTTTTCAGTCTCGACGTCGTCGATCTTGTCGGCTCCGACTATGACGCGAAGCTCGCGGCCTGCCTGTATCGCATATGTCTTGATGACTCCCGGATATGAAAGGGCAAGCTGCTCAAGGTCGTTGAGTCGCTTGATGTAGGCCTCAACGATCTCACGGCGCGCACCGGGGCGGGCGCCGGATATGGCATCGCATACCTGTACGATCGGGGCAAGAAGCGATGTCTGCTCTATTTCGTCGTGGTGTGCACCGATGGCGTTGCAGATCTCAGGCTTTTCCTTGTATTTCTCGGCGAGTTTCATGCCGAGGAGAGCGTGTGGTAGTTCGGGCTCTTCGTCAGGCACCTTGCCTATGTCGTGAAGCAGTCCGGCGCGGCGGGCCTTCTTGGGGTTCAGGCCGAGTTCAGAGGCCATTACGGCACAGAGATTGGCAGTCTCTCGGGAGTGCTGCAGCAGGTTCTGTCCGTAGCTTGAACGATATTTCATCTTTCCGACCAGACGGATGAGGTCGGGGTGGAGTCCGTGGATGCCGAGGTCGATGGCTGTGCGTTTGCCGGTCTCGATGATCTCCTCTTCGATCTGTTTGCGCACCTTGGCCACTACCTCTTCTATGCGGGCCGGGTGGATGCGGCCGTCGGCCACGAGCTGATGGAGGGCGAGGCGAGCTATCTCGCGGCGCACGGGGTCGAAGCCGGAAAGAACGATGGCCTCCGGGGTGTCGTCGACGATGATCTCGATGCCTGTGGCGGCTTCGAGGGCGCGGATGTTGCGGCCTTCGCGGCCGATGATGCGGCCCTTTATCTCATCGGAGTCGATCTGGAATACGGTGACGGAGTTTTCGATGGCGGTTTCGGTGGCGACCCGCTGTATCGACTGCACCACTATGCGCTTCGCCTCCTTGTTGGCGGTCATCTTGGCATCATCCATGATGTCGTTGATATAGCTTGCGGCGGCGGTCTTCGCCTCGTCCTTCAGGCTCTCCACGAGCTTTTCCTTGGCTTCTTCGGCTGTAAGTCCGCTGATGTGTTCGAGCTCTTCCTGGGCTTTGTGGCGCAGTGCGTCGAGTTCGGTCTTCTTGTATTCGGCCTGCGCGAGCTGTTCGTCAAGACGCTGGCGTGTCTGTTCGATCTCGTTGCGCGCCCGCTGGTTTTCGCCCTGCTGCTGGTTGAGCTGCATCTCTCGCTGCTTGATCTTGCTCTCCGCCTGCTGCACTTTAGATATGCGCTGCTGTGCCTGACGCTCGGCTTCGGCCTTTATCTTGATCTCTTCCTCGCGTGCTTCGAGCAGGCGGTCTTTTTTTATCACTTCGGCTTCCTTTCGGGCTTCGTCGATTATCGTGCGGGCGCGGCTTGTGGCCAGATTGCGCTGCACTATCATGGTCGCTACGGCACCAATGGCAATTGCCAGAATAGCCGTGATCAGAATGATTATTATATTCGTCATTTCTATATGTCAGTTAGTTTTATAGGTTATTACTAAAGATCTCATCGTGTCAATGTGTACGGGCCACGCTTCACGCGGGGCAACGGGTGGCAAGAAAATCACACTCATTCTGTATCTCCGCCGGCATCACGTGCCATATCGCGGGCCAACATGCTGTCGAGATCGTTCTCAAACGCCGAAAGCATGCGTTCTCCCTCCTCGATCTGGGCCTTCAGTGTCAGATAGCCCTTGGCATATAGAAACAACACCATGGCCATGACTTCATTCTGCGGGCGGTCGACAAATCTGTCGCGCCATTTCGACCAGCTGGCATTAGCTTCTTTGGCTGCGGCTCTGAATAATTCCTCCTCGCTTGAGGCGATATTCATTCGGAGCGGAATATCAGCTATTCTTATGTTTATGTATATCTTCCTTTCGTCCATTGCACGCCGTTATTCGCCCAGATCGGCGATACACTTGTCAATGTCCCGTACTAATCCGGCCAACAATGCCCGTGTGGTTTCAGCGTCGCTGCGGCTCGGACTCACCGAATGGACCACCCTGAGATATTCGTTCTCCTGACTGAGAAGGTCAATGCGCTTCTGCAGTCGCTGGTTGTCGTGCTCAAGCTCTGCGATGCGGATCTTAGCTGCCGATATGGCTTCTTCGAGCGATTCGTGGCGCTTGAGCAGTAAGGCGGTCTTGGTGCGCAGGCTGTCGAGGCGTTGCTTCAAATCTGCGGACATTATTAAGCCAATTTTTTACAAAAGTACAATTTTCATTTGTCATATCATAGACGCCCGGATGTTTTTAACAAAAAAAATGACAAAAGAGTGTTGCCGGATGATAAACAAAGAGGCGTGCCGACCTGCAAAAGCAAGCGACACGCCTCCCGATGATATTGTGGCCATCAGGCCTTTGATTTTACCTGACGGGGGTGAATCTCAGTCGATAGTTCATAGTCTTGTCGGGCACGCGATAGATGGGCAGCGTGTCAACGTCGGCGCCGCAGGATGCGTTGCCTACTCCTCGTGTCCATGCATCGAGATGGAGCACGCTGTAGGGGCGTGCAGTCATTTCCCAGAGATGACTGGCCCGCATAAGGTCGGCGTCGGTGTAGGGCAGTATTGAGAATGCCACGTGGCCCTCGGTAGAGATTTCGATGCCACGTCCCTGACTGTCGGTCAGCCGGAGCTCGCGGAGGCCTTCCCGGCCGCCTGTAGACTGTGGCTTGACATATGGCTCCACCATATCGGCTACTTTTGTACGATAGCGGCCTACATAGGCGCCGTCAAGACGGTCGGCGTAGTTCTCATATGGGCCATGGGCGTAATAATCTACTATGTCGAGCGCCGGATTGATGCCGCATACAAGGCCGGCTCGGCGGAGATTGTCGGCATGAGGTCGGAAGGTGACGTCCATGTCCATCGTGCCGTCGGGGTAGAAAGTGTAGGTGATGTCGGTGGAGCATTTCTCGCCCTCACGCACTGTGGTCACCTCGATGTTCTTGCCGACCGAACGGTAGCTGACGGCGGCGGTTGGCGCCATTCCGGCTATGGTGTCGGTGAAACGGTCGTTTTCGATCCAGCGGTGGTTGTCGTAGGTGAATCCCTGCTTATCGGCTATGACGCTGACGCCGTTCATGTCGAGCGAGGTCATCACTCCGGTGTGGGTGTCGAATACGGCGGAGATCAGGCCGTTGCCGACCGTAAGAGTGGAGTTCCCGTTGCTGACGGTCAGTTTCTCGCCTTTGGTCTTGCTCTTGTCGGCGAAGGGAGCGCGTTCGGCCAGCGTGAACTGGCGGCGTGCCACCTCATGTCCGGCCGGAGCGAAGCTCTGGGGTGAATGATAGGATATTCTGATATCGAGCAATGCTTCCTTTCCTGCATTGGCTTTCGCATTGAGTCCGGTGAGCGGAATCGTCATGACCGTTGAGTCGCCGGGCGCTACTGCGGGAAGCGCCTGCAGAGTGCGTCCGGTGTCGTGTCCGTCGATCATGAGTGCGCTTCCGAGATCCAGCCCCTCCAGAGTGCGGAATGCATAGCGGTTGCTGATGCTGACTGTCGCCTCGCGGTCGTTGTGGGAGAGGAGCCGTATTTTGACGAAGCTGTGGGCGGCTCTTACTTCCATGAGTTTGGCGCTTTCCTGACGGGTCGCGGGTATGATGCCGTTGGAGCAGAAGTTGCCCTGGTGAGGACCGGGATAATCATAGCCGGTATGCAGACGGTAGACCCCCTTTTTGATCTCCTGCGGGTCGTAAATGGCCTGGTCGACCCAGTCCCAGATGCAACCCCCGACGGTGGCATCGGAGTTTTCAATCACTTCCCAGTATTCCGACAGGTTGCCGATGGCGTTGCCCATGGCATGGGCGTACTCGCATATGATCATCGGCTTGTCGAGTCCGCTGGTGTTCTCATCCATCCATTTCATGCCGGGATACATCTTCGAGTAAAAGTCGGAGAACCGGCTGCCGCCGTAGGGCTTGTCGGCGCGGGTGCCTTCGTAGTGGATCGGACGTGAGGGGTCGAGCTTCGCGGCCGCTTCGTAGCACCACTTGAAGTTCTCGCCATTGCCGGCCTCATTGCCGAGGCTCCACATGATGACAGAAGGATGGTTGCGGTCGCGGAGCACCATGCGGTCGATACGGTCGACAAAAGCCGGGATCCATGAAGGCATATCGCTGATCGACTGGTTGGCATGATCCTCCAGATCGGCCTCGTCGATGGCGTAGAGTCCATAGTGGTCAAACATGGAATACATCCTTGCATTGTTGGGATAATGGCTGGTGCGGATGGTGTTGATGTTGTTCTGCTTCATCAGCTCCACGTCGCGCAGCATCGACTCCGTGCGCACGGCGCGGCCGTAGAGCGGATCGCTGTCGTGGCGGTTGACACCCTTGAGGAACACGCGCTTTCCGTTGACATAGAGAAGCGAGCCGTCGATCTTTATGTCGCGGAAGCCGTATTTGGTGGAGAACGCCATTTCTTCCTTGCCGTTCCTGCCGTCGCGCTGTATGACGCTGACGGTGTAGAGACGGGGCTCCTCGGCGTTCCATAGGGCCACGTCGGCCAGATCGAACGCGGCGGTGACTCCGGTGGTGTCGGCGATGTCATACGGGATGGTCTGCTCGGCGACCTGCTTGCCCTGCGGATCGATCACCTTGACGACGTATTCCTTGACCCCTTTCTCGTTGTCGCGGTTGTCGATGTCGAGCTTCACCTCCATGTGGGCGTTGCGGTAGTCGTCAGAAAGGGATGAGGTTATGACGTGGTCGCGTACAGATGTCTTAGGGATGTTGTAGAGATAGACGTCGCGATGGATGCCGCTCATGCGGAACATGTCCTGGCATTCCAGATAAGAACCGTCGCTCCACCGGAATACCTGCACGGCGATATCGTTTTCGCCTGCGTGGAGATACGGAGTGATGTCGAATTCAGCGGTATTGTTGGCGCCCTGGGTGTAGCCGACATATTTGCCGTTGATCCATACGAAAGCTGCCGAATATATGCCTCCGAAGTGAAGCATCGTGCGGCGCGATGCCCAGTCGGCGGGCAGGCTGAAAGTGCGTTTGTAGGATCCCACCGGGTTGATGCCGTAGTTGACGCCGCCGTCGTTGAATCCCTTGCGTGCGTTGATGAACGGCGGCGTGTTGCCGTGTGGGTATTCCACATTGGCGTAGATGGGCTGGTCGTATCCCTGCATCTCCCAGTTGGAGGGCACGGGGATGGTGTCCCATGCCGAAGTGTCGAATCCCTCCTTATAGAAGTCGAGGGGACGTGTCGAAGGATTGTCGACGAAGTTGAATTTCCACGTGCCGTTGAGGCTGAGGAAACGGTCGTTGACAGGCTCGGTCCATGGGGTGGCGTAGTATGCCTTGTCGGCGAGCATGGCGGCCTCCGATGCATAAGGCATCATATTGGCCGCGCCTTTCTCTTTGTTCTGCTCGAAGATGGTCTCGTTCTCCCAGAAGTTTTTGCGGCGCTCTTCGTCGCTTTCGGCTGCCTGCTGCCGGGCGTCGATCGGCAGGAATGCGAACTTCGCCGCTTTGCCGCTCGATCGTTTTACGAGCGTCAGGTTGCCGTCGCGGTCGGTGGCCATGGCCATGTCGGGCTGATTGGTCGGGATGAGGGTCGTGCCGTCGACAGTCCACAGCTGCGACTCGTCGGAGCCGTTGTTTACTCCGAGTGTGACGATCGAGCCCTCCGCACGGATGGCCAGATCGCTTGCCGGATTGATGAGTCGCCAGCTGCCCGACAGGCTGGTGATGCTCCATAGCTGCTGGGTGGCGTCGGGGCGGTTCTCTTTGAGAGCGACCGTAGTGGGGCTTGTCTCCTCGATTACATACTTGGTGTTGGACTTCAGCACTATCTTATAGTGCTTGTCCTTGTCGAAGCTCACTTTTTGCTGCGCTCCGGCAGGAAGCCATGCCGCGATAGCGAGGCACAGGGCAGTCAGCACGGTGCTGAAAAATGGTTTAGACATAAGATTCAGTTATTGGATGGATTGTTATTTTTCACAAAATTACAAAATCCGTCGGAAATATAGCTCTAACAATAAGATGTTTTAAGGGCTTGCGAGATGATATTTTTGTTTTTTGGGGACCGGAACCTGTAACGCCGGCTTCGGACTCGGGCCTGAAGGAAAGGCGGGAGCGACCGTAGCCGGCGTGATATGTGTTGTCCGCGATGGGCGGATGGTGCCGATGGAGAGTATGGGGTTGGAGCAGGGATTATTTCGCTTGTCTGCGGCGAACGGGCTCGTTTATTGCTGAAGCACGCATGCGGCGGCTCAGCAAACGGTTGACGGCAGCCCCTGCAAGGCTGGCGAAGCATACGGCTCCTATGATCAGGAGCCAGAGCAGAAATGTATGGATATCAATGGGCTGCATATTCAGAAGACCGTTAAGTGAGTGATTTTACGATTATACAACAATGCCCCGCTCCGAATGGTTCGGGGAGCGGGGCGTCGTTAAGATTCGTTTTTAGTATGTCGGCGTCAGATCGCGTCGTCCTCAATGTTTTCAAGTGCCTCACGCTCTGCTTCCGGCGACGGGGCATCGGACGTGGCGGCCTCGAGTTTCTTCATCATCGCGAAGATGAAGAGGGCCGAGATGAGACAGATGACGATAAGAATGGCCCATACCATATAGGTCGGGATCTTGCCCCAGAGTAGCATCGGAATCGACACGAGGTAGTTGCCGACGGCGGTGGCGGCAAACCATCCGCCCATCATGGAGCCCTTGAGCTTCGGAGGAGCGACCTTGCTGACGAAAGATATGCCCATCGGCGAGAGGAGCAGCTCGGCGAACGTCAGCAGCAGATAGGTGGATATAAGCCAGTTGGGCGAGACGGAAGCCTGAGTGCCTACAATCGCGAGCGAGCCTATAAGCATCACTCCGTAGGCCACGGCTGCCATCACCATGCCATAGCCGATCTTGCGCGGGGCTGATGGCTCTTTCTTCTTGCGGGCGAGCCATCCGAAGAGAGCGAGCGATACCGGGGTGAGTGCAACCACGTAGAAAGGATTGAACTGCTGATATTGCTGCGGCTGGATACCTGAAACGACTTCTGGGGTCGACGGATAGATGTAGAATGCCACTGCGGCCGCAAGACCCAGGAATGCCACTCCACAGATCGTGCGGAGAAGGCCTTTGGCCTTGAACATGCCGTAGATGCACCATACTGCGGCGGCTATCATAGTCAGGCCGAGAAGGTTGAAGCCTATGCGTGTCCATCCTGTGGCTTCGGGAGCGGTGCAGCTCTTGGCGAATTCGGTCAGTGTGGCGCCGTTCTGATGGAATACCATCCAGAAGAATATCACGACGGCGAATACGAGGAAGAGTGCTACGACACGTTGCTTGGTCTGCTCGGGCGAAAGTTCCGGACCGGTCTCGGTCTGTTTCTTCCCAGTGGCCGACGCGTTTTTGTCAGTAATGACGTGTGAGTACGCCTTGCGGCCAAGGAAGTATATGAGGAAGCTGACGATCAGCGAGCCGCAAGCCACCGCAAAAGCATAGCCGTAGCCGGTGGAGAGGGTCTCGATGTAGTGCGAGGCCCACGCGGAAATGTCGGATCCTACCTGCATGCCGCTCGCTTCGGCTGCGGCCACGAGTTCTGATCCGTTGCCGGCTCCGTCAAGGAAGCTGTTGCACATGGCGGGAAGTTCGGCGTTATAGACCAGGTGCTGGTCAGCCATAGCTTTGTTGCACATGTATGTGGCCATTCCGGGGGCGAACATCGAGCCTACGTTGATGAGCATGTAGAAGATCGAGAAGGCGGAGTCGCGCTGACCGGCATATTTCGGATTGTTGTAGAGGTCGCCGACCATCACCTGCAGGTTGCCTTTGAAGAGGCCGGTGCCTGTGGCGATCAGCACCAGTGCGGCGCACAGGATGACGAGCGACGTGGTGGAACGGATGTCAGTGGGAATAGCCATCACGGCGTAGCCCACGAACATAACGGCGATGCCGGTGACAACGCACTTGGAGAAGCTCCATTTGTCGGCTACCCATCCTCCGACGAGCGGCATGAAATAGACGAGAGCCAGGAATATGGCGTAGATCTGTCCTGAAACTGTGGAGTCGAATCCGAATTTAGCCTGCAGATACAGCAGGAAGATGGCGAGCATGGTGTAGTAGCCGAATCGCTCGCCGGTGTTGGCAAGTGACAGGACGCACAGCCCTGCCGAAGGGGATTTTGACATGTTGGAATGTTAAGGGGTTAGATTGTTAAGGATTATCGTTCGATTGGCCGGTTGTTTCCGATTTCTGCTCGATGGCGCGGAACGCCACGGCATACATCTTCATCTGGCGCACCATGGCCAGCAGCCCGTTGGATCGTGTGGGCGAGAGGTTTTCCGAAAGTCCGATGCGGTCGATGAAGTATAGGTCGGCATCGGCCACTTCAGCTGGGGTATGCCCGTTGAGGACGTCTATGAGCAGCGCAATGATCCCTTTGACAATGATGGCGTCTGAATCGGCCGTGAAATACATTTTGCCGTCCTTGAGTTCAGCGTTGAGCCATACGCGGCTCTGGCATCCCTCGATGAGGTGTTCGGGCGTCTTGAAGCAC
>CALHWU010000050.1 GCA_938039795.1 uncultured Muribaculaceae bacterium | reverse complement strand
AAAAGGACAATTATCAACTTGAAAATAAAGAAATAAAGAATTTACCACCAAATTTAAAGAAGAACCGAAAAATAGACAATCAACACTTTTTCATCCCCGAAAGGTTCGACAGGTTCTTCCGGTTTTTCAACCGGAGATGTACTTGGCAAATCCGTTTAGGGTTCACCTGCGGAACAGCCCGTAACGGGCAACACAAGCCATATAAAGAAAAATAAGAGTTTCGTTTTCATATCTGCTATTTTTAAGTTATTCCTTTGATACAAAGGTAAAAGCAAAGCCCCGCAACGTCTTTGCTGCGAGGCTCAATTTGTTTCGTCAGGAAGTTCACTACCTTTTTTCTTGATTATTCAGTACCGGACTGAATGTGACTTGATTCACTTATCTGTTTCTTCACTCCATTGTTTACCGAAACTCGTCTGTTCCGTTTCCACACACCCACGATGTCCGTGTACCTTACATTCATCCAATGCTGATTGTAACTGCCGGAATTCATCATCGGAAAGCGTGACATTCCAAGCTCCCAGATTCTCCAGAATCCTTTCCTGATTCTTGGAACCGGGAATAGGTACGACATTGGGATATTTATGGAGCATCCACGCAAGCGATATCTGGGCGTTGGTAGCATGTTTCTCCACAGCGAACCGATGCAGCAAATCGAGTATGGGCTGGTTGGCCTCGATATTCTCTTTCGATAATTGGGGGACGAATTTCCGCACGTCATCGAAGCCGAACTGCTCCATGATGGCAGCCTTGGCTTCGGCCATGCCGCCCTTGCAGGCACGGATGGTGGCGATCAGCTCATCCACGATGTCGGTGGCCTTCTTCAGGCCTTCCAGAATGTGGGCGCGCTCCTTGGCCTTTTTCAGGTCGAACTGGGTGCGGCGGCGCACCACCTCGTCCTGGAACTCGACGTACTTCTGCAGCATCTGCTTCAGGGTGAGCACCTTGGGCACCTTGTGGTCGATGGCCAGCATGATGACGCCAACGGTGTCCTGCAGCTGGGTGTACTGGTACAGCTGGTTCAGGATGACCTGGGCGTTGGCGTCCTTGCGCACATCCACCACGATGCGCATGCCCTTGCGGTTGGTCTCATCGTTCAGGCCGGTGATGCCTTCGATGCGCTTGTCCTTGACCAGGTCCGCCATGTTCTCGATCAGGCGGGCCTTGTTGACCATATAGGGGATCTCGGTGATGATGATCTGGGTACGGCCGTTCTTGGTCTCCTCGATGGTGGCACGGCCCCGCAGGGTGATTTTGCCGCGGCCGGTGGCGTAGGCGGCACGGATGCCGCTGCGGCCCATGATGATGCCGGCGGTGGGGAAGTCCGGGCCCTTGATGTATTCCATCAGGCCGGGCAGGTCGATGTCAGGGTTGTCGATATAGGCCACACAGCCGTCGATGACCTCACTCAGGTTGTGGGGCGGGATGTTGGTGGCCATGCCGACCGCGATGCCCTGGCTGCCGTTGACCAGCAGGTTGGGGAAGCGGCAGGGCAGCACGCTGGGTTCCTTTTTGGTCTCATCGAAGTTGGGGTCCCAGTCAATGGTGTCCTTCTCGATGTCGGTCAGCATCTCCACCGCCATGCGGCTCATGCGGGCCTCGGTGTAACGATAAGCAGCCGGGGGGTCGCCGTCCACCGAACCAAAGTTGCCCTGGCCGTCCACCAGCGGGTAGCGCAGGGAGAAGTCCTGTGCCAGACGGACCATGGCGTCGTAGACCGATGCGTCGCCGTGGGGGTGGTAGGAACCCAGCACGGCACCGACGGTATCGGCGGACTTGCGGTAGGGATGGCTGGGGTCGTTGCCGCGCTCATGCATGGTATACAGAATACGGCGGTGAACGGGCTTCAGGCCGTCACGCACATCAGGCAGGGCACGGGACACGATGACCGACATGGAGTAGTCCAGGAACGCGGTCTCGATCTCCTTTTTGACATCGCGGATGATCTTTTTGGTACCGCTGCCCGGTATCATCACATAATCTTCTTCCATTGTTTCCTCCAATTACACGTCCAGCTTTGCGTACTGGGCGTTGGTCTCGATAAAGCGGCGGCGGGGCTCCACCTGGTCGCCCATGAGGATGGTAAAGGCTTCGTCGGCCTTTTCGGCATCGTCGATGGTGATCTGCACGATCACCCGGTTGTCCGGGTTCATGGTGGTCTCCCACAGCTGGTCCGGGTTCATCTCACCAAGGCCCTTATAGCGGTTCACCTTGGCACCCGGCATTTCCTGCGAAAGCACGGCCATTTCGGCGTCGTTGTAGGCATACTTGATGGTGCTGCCCTTTTGCACCTTGAACAGGGGCGGCTGGGCCACATACACATGGCCCTGCTCGATGAGCGGACGCATATAGCGGAAGAAGAAGGTCAGCATCAGGGTGCAGATGTGAGAACCGTCCACATCGGCATCGGCCATGATGAACACTTTGTCGTAGCGCAGCTTGGAGATGTCAAACTCCTCGCCAATGCCGCAGCCCAGGGCCAGCACCACGGGCATCAGCTTATCGTTGCCGTAGATCTTATCGGCGCGGGCCTTTTCCACGTTGAGCATCTTGCCCCACAGCGGCAGGATGGCCTGGATGGCAGAGTCACGGCCCATCTTGGCAGAGCCGCCTGCAGAATCGCCCTCGACGATGAAGATCTCGGTCTTGGTGGGGTCCTTTTCCCGGCAGTCTGCCAGCTTGCCGGGCATGCGGCTGGTCTCCAGGGCACTCTTGCGGCGCACCAGCTCCCGGGCCTTCTTGGCGGCAGCGCGGGCGCGGGCAGCCTGGGTGGCCTTTTCAAAGATGGCCTTGGCCACACCGGGGTTCTCTTCAAAGAACTCCATCAGCTTTGCATAGACCATGTTGGACACGAGGGTGCGGATCTCGGTGTTGCCCAGCTTTGCCTTGGTCTGGCCCTCAAATTCGGCCTCCTGCAGCTTGACCGAGATGACGCAGATCAGGCCCTCCCGCACATCGGCACCGGACAGGTTCTCGTCCTTGTCCTTCAGCAGGCCGTGGCTGCGGCCGTAATCGTTGAACACGCGGGTCAGGCTGGACTTGAAGCCCTCTTCGTGGGTGCCGCCGTCCGGGGTGTTGACGTTGTTGGCAAAGCTCAGCAGCAGCTCGTTGTAGCTGGAGTTGTACTGTAGGGCGATCTCGGCCATACCGCGGTCGGTCTGGCCCTTGAGGTAGATGACATTGGGGTGCAGCACTTCCAGCTTGCGCTTCTCGCCCAGATAGGTGACGAAGCTCTTGATGCCGCCCTCATAGCACATGACCTCGGTGCGGTAGCAGGGTTCGCCCTCCTTGCCGTCTTCCAGCACGGGGGTGTACAGCTCGCGCTCGTCGGTCAGGGTGATCTTGACACCAGCGTTCAGGAAGCTCTCTTCCCGCAGGCGCTTTTCCAGCGTGTCGAAGTCGTACACGGTGGTATCCCGGAACATCTCCGGGTCCGGCTTGAAGGTGACCCGGGTGCCGGTGACGCCGTCGGCTACGGTCGACGACAGCAGCGACTCGATGGCGCCCAGGATAGCGATGGTGAATGCCGAGGGGAGCAGGGCGTTGATTGTGGCCATAGTCAGCTCGAAGCCGTGGGGCTGGGGAATGTCGGTGTCGAGCGCGCCGAAGCGGTCGCCTATGGTTTCGATGCTGATGCCTTCAAGACCGTTGAGGAAGTAGACGGCTACTGTCATGACGATGATCGAGATCAGCGCACCGGGGAGTTTTTTGGAGATGCGTGGCGTCAGGATGATGATCAGCAGGGAGATGATGCCCACTCCGAGGGTGATCCAGTCGGTCTGTTGCAGATGGGTGAGATACAGACCCCATTTGGGGAGGAACTCGCTCGGCACGTCGCGCAGCCCGAGGCCCAGGAAGTCGTTGATCTGAGTGGAGAAGATGGTCAGGGCGATGCCTGCCGTGAAGCCGACCACTATCGGGTAGGGGATAAACTTGATGACCGTGCCGAGATGAAACACTCCTAAAAGCACCAGTATAAGGCCGGCCATGAATGTGGCGATCGCCAGACCCTCAAGGCCGTATTCGGCGATGATGCCGTAGACTATCACGATGAATGCGCCCGTGGGGCCGCCGATCTGTACGGAGCAGCCGCCCAGTGCCGACACCATGAAGCCGCCGATTATGGCTGTGATAAGTCCGATTGTAGGGCTGACGCCGCTTGCTATGCCGAAGGCTATGGCCAGCGGGAGAGCTACGATGCCCGTGACTATGCCTGCGGTGAGATCGCTTTTCAGCCGCTTTGTGGAGTAGTTGCGGAGAGTGGAGATCAGTTTGGGTCGGAAATCGACCGGTCCGGATAGATTCATACTGACGTTGTTATGATGATTGTTATATTATACTTATTGGTTTTTCCCGATTTTGAAGCCGCAAAGTTACGCATTTTTTAACAGATTGAAGCGTACTGTAACTTAATTGCTACATTATGCCGCCATTGCTTCGGAGGGATATGGAAAGAGCGACTTGCCTTGTTGGGGGGGGGCAGTCGCTCTTCCGATGAAAAAATGATTTGCTTGCCTGTTACTTCTCGCGGACGGGGCGGATCTGGCGCCCGGTGTTGTTGTAGGATGTACCTGTAGATCTGTGACCCGACCAGGTGGATTTAGTTTCGGTAAGGCCCATGCCGTTGTCGCCTGCGGCTGTAAGTCCCGCACCAAACAGCCCCGTTATATTGTAGTAGGAACTGAGGTATCCGTAGTCTGTACTGGCCGGATCTGATATGTCGGCTTCCCATAGCGAGCACGATCGGTTCATGAACGTGCTCAGATACGGCAGGCAGTAGATATTGGATTTCTTATCCCAGGAGCTTTCGCCGGCAAGAGGCGAGAGGAACGGCATGGCTGGTAGCGACACGGTGTGATCGTCATCCTCAATACCGCGCATCTTCGCATCATAGTCCTTATAGAAGGTATAACCGAAGCAGAGGTGAGGCTTAACTGCATGTATTGAGATAAAATGCTGCCTTTTAATGAATTGCTGCTTATCAGGAATGACATCGCACGAGCCGGTGGCACAGTGAAGTGAGGCGGGCACGGATCGTAGATAGTCTTGATGACATTTCTTCCGCTCTCACGTGAGAGATAGCGCGAATCCTTTTTTTGGCCATGGCACCAGAGTTCGGGATGGAATACCATATTGGAGGCCATGCATGAATTGCCAGGTTTACCGGTCGTGCCTACTATCGGCATTCCGTTGCCATCGGTAGCGGTGTTGGATCCGACTTGAACCGGTTCTGCAATTGATGTCGATGGGCCGTTCCACCATGTCATTCCTCTGGTTTCTGATCTGGTCGCACCCGGATCATCAATGTCATAGCAGAATGGTATGGCCCACGGAAGTGCCACGGCCCACTGAGGCTGCAGTTGGTTGAAGAAATAATAGCCGTCGCTCAGTTTGTATGTCTTGCCGTTGAGCGTGCTGGTAAGTTCTTCGTTGTCATATGTGCGCCGGAGGGAATATGTAGCGGTGATCTCCGGCTCCGTATCAGGCAATGCTTCCCCCTGCGCCGAGGCAATGGTGACCGTCAGCGTACAGCATACTACAAAAGCAATGTTTCTTAAATTGATCACTGTATATAATTCCCCTGATTGTTTATTATTCTGCAAATTTATATCTTCTTATCAAAACGGCATGAAAAACAAGCGCTTGTTAGCAATGTTTAACACTGAAACGCCCTGCCTGCCGCGCGATAAAAACGGTTTTCTATGTCGCCGCAAGTGAGGTTGTGACATGTTTATGACGATTATATGAAAATTTTTTTGCAATTTTGCAGCGCAAAACAATACCTTTCAGCATAGAATCAGTGCAAATGGAATTTACAGCCGGTCAGATCGCATCTCTCGCAGGAGGCACTGTCGAGGGTGATGAGTCCGTGAAAATCAATGCATTCGCCAAGATAGAGGAGGGCCATTCCGGCGCCATATCCTTCCTGGCAAATCCTAAATACACGCATTTTATCTACGACACACGCTCATCGGCAGTGCTCGTCAGCAATGATTTTGTCGCCGAGAAGCCGGTCAGTGCTACGCTTATCCGTGTGGATGATCCGTATGCCACCGTGGCGCGTCTGCTGTCGATGGTCGACCAGATGATGAATCCTCCCCGGAGGGGTGTGGAGCAGCCATGCTTCATCGCCGAAGGGGTGGAGGTGCCGGAAGATGCTTATGTGGGTGCTTTCGCTTATATCGGGAAAGGCGCCAGCATAGGCGCCGGAGCGCAGATATATCCCCAGGCCTATATAGGCGACGGTGTGAGAGTGGGCGACAATACCATAATATATGCCGGCGCAAAGATCTACCGCGGATGCCGTATAGGCAACCGATGCATAATCCATTCGGGCGCCGTCATCGGAGCCGACGGCTTCGGTTTCGCTCCTACCGACCACGGCTATGAGAAGATACCGCAGACGGGCAACGTAGACATAGCCGACGACGTGGAGATAGGCGCCAACACCACCATCGACCGCGCCATGATGGGGTCGACCCGGATATGCCGCGGCGTGAAGCTCGACAATCTCATCCAGATAGGCCACAACTGCGAGGTCGGCGCCGATACGGTGATGGCCGCGCAGGGCGGCGTGGCCGGCTCGACCAAGCTCGGCGAGCGCTGCATGACCGGAGGCCAGGTGGGCCTGGCCGGACATATCCATATAGGCGACGACGTGCATATCGGCGCCCAGAGCGGCCTCAACAAGGATGTGAAGGCCGGATCGAGGATGTTCGGCTATCCGGCCACCGACGTGATGGCCTATGGCCGTCAGGCTCTCGCTCTGCGCAAGCTGCCCGGACTCTACGACCGGGTCGACGAGATAGAGCGCATCATCAAGCAAAACAAATGACACCATATACACTCCAAGCGATATGAAGCAAGTCACCATCAAAGCGCCCTTCGCCGTCAGCGGCAAGGGGCTCCATACCGGCAAGGTCATCAATGCCGAGTTTATGCCCGCCGAACCGAATACCGGCTACAAGTTCCAGCGTACCGACCTCGAAGGCGAGCCCACGATCGACGCTCTCGCTGAATACGTCACATCGACCAACCGCGGCACTGTGCTTAAGCGCAACGACGTGGTGGTGAGCACCATCGAGCATGCCATGGCCGCTCTTTACGCCATGGGCGTCGACAACTGTCTCATCCGCATAGATGGCCCGGAAATGCCTATACTCGACGGCAGCGCGCGCATTTTTGTAGACCATATCAATGAAGTGGGGCTGCAGGAGCAGGCTCCCGAGAAGGACTATTATATCGTGAAGCAGAAGATCGAGGTGCGCGACGAGGCGACGGGCGCGTCGATCACGGTGCTTCCCGACGATGAGTTCTCGATCTACGTGATGGTGAGCTTCAACTCTCCTGTGCTCTCCAACCAGTTTGCATCCCTTGAACATCTTGAGGATTTCCCGACCGCCGTGGCCGACAGCCGCACGTTCGTATTCGTGCGCGAGATCGAGCCGCTGGTCAAGAACGACCTCATCAAAGGCGGCGACCTCGACAACGCTGTGGTGATCTACGACTCTCCGATGGAGCAGTCGGAGCTCGACCGTCTGGCCGATCTGATGAACGTGCCCCACAAGCACGTCAGCCAGTTCGGCTTCATCCAGGACAAGCCTCTGACGAGCGAGAACGAGCCTGCGCGCCACAAGCTGATGGACGTGATCGGCGACATAGCCCTCATAGGCCGTCCGCTCAAGGGCAAGGTGATAGCCACCCGTCCGGGCCACTCGATCAACACCACCTTCGCCAAGAAGATCCGCAAGGAGATCAAGCGCCAGGATATCCAGGCGCCCGTCTATGATCCCGACCGCGAGCCGGTGATGGACAACAACCGCATCCGCGAGCTCCTTCCCCACCGCTACCCCATGCAGCTCGTCGACAAGATCATCGAGAAGGGCACCAACTATATCGTGGGCGTCAAGAACGTGACCGCCAACGAGCCGTTCTTCCCCGGCCACTTCCCGCAGGAGCCGGTGATGCCGGGCGTGCTCCAGATCGAGGCGATGGCGCAGACGGGCGGCCTGCTCGTGCTCGACTCGGTGGACGATCCGGAGCGCTATTCGACATATTTCATGAAGATCGACAATGTGAAGTTCCGCCAGAAAGTGGTGCCGGGCGACACTCTGATCTTCCACATATCCTTTATGACCGAGCTGCGCCGCGGCTGCGCCGTCATGAAGGGCTACGCCTTCGTGGGCGAGAAGGTGGTCAGCGAATGTGAGTTCATGGCCCAGATTATCAAAAACAAGTAATTCCCCAGCATTATGAAGCAACCTCTTGCATATATACATCCGGCCGCCAAGATCGACCCCAGCGTTGTGATAGATCCGTTCGTGACGATCGAGGAGAATGTAGAGATCGGCGAAGGCACCCGCATCGGCAGCAATGTCACCATCATGTCGGGCGCCCGCATCGGCAAGAACTGCCGTATCTTCCCGGGCGCCGTGGTGTCGGCCGTCCCGCAGGATCTTAAATTCCGCGGCGAGGACACCGTGGCCATAATCGGCGACAACACCACGCTGCGCGAGTGTGTGACCATCAACCGTGGCACTGCCGCCCGCGGACGCACCGTCGTAGGCAGCAACTGCCTGATCATGGCCTACTGCCACGTGGCTCACGACTGCGTGGTGGGCGACAACGTGGTGATGAGCAACGCCACCCAGCTCGCCGGTGAGGTACAGGTCGACAATTTCGCAGTCATCGGCGGCGGCGCGCTCGTCCATCAGTTCTGTCACATCGGTCCGCACGTGATGCTTCAGGGCGGTGCTCTTGTCAACAAGGACATCCCTCCCTACGTCAAGGCTGCCCGTGAACCGATATCGTTTGCCGGCGTCAACTCCATCGGTCTTCGCCGCCGCGGCTTCTCATCCGATACCATCCGTGAGATCCAGGAGATCTACCGCTACCTGTATCTGTCGGGGCTCAACAATTCCGACGCCGTGGAGCGCATCGAAGCTGAGCTGCCCGCCACTCCGGAGCGTGACGAGATAATACTCTTCGTGCGCAACTCCAAGCGCGGTATTATCAAAGGCTACGTGTAAATGGTTGAAAGATAGGGACGGATAAAATTTTTGCGAAAAAAGTTGCTAAAAAATTTGCACGCTTCGCAAATCGTCCCTAACTTTGCATCCGTAAAACGAGAGCGACCCCATGAGGGCAGCGATCGTGAGGACATAAAAGATTGCCTTGTGGTGTAATGGCAGCACGTCGGATTCTGGTTCCGCCTGTGGGAGTTCGAATCTCTCCAAGGCAACAATCTTCAAAAAAGCCTGTTCAGTTTTCATGAACAGGTTTTTTTTGTTTCATAGGGGGATGGCCGAGCGATTAAGAATTCAACTTTATTTCGTCGTATAATGTTGTTATTGTAAGGGAAAATTTGTTACTTTGCACAATATACACTTGAAATATGATACGTTCAATACCTAATCCACCTATGGATCGAGAGGATGTCGCTCGTTTCCGTCGCAACCTGGAGAAGCATCTCCGGGATGATTTTAGCGCGGATGAACGCTTTCGGCTCAATGAACGTAAAGCGCGTGCCGAAGCAATAACCAAACGTATAACAGCTAATTGCGGTGGAAAAAACCCGATACTCGGATATTGATCTTCAGATAAGACTGATGACTCAATCGGACTATGAGGCAATGTCAGTCTTTTCTTGCGGAATAAAGGAACTGGACGATTTTTTCCGATTCGAGGTCAGGGAATGTGTCGAGCATAAATATTTGTCCGCCTATTGCGCTTTTACTGAATCAGACGGCATAGTCGCTGCGTTTACATTGATGAATGATGCCATTATGATTGGTTCTGATGACGAAAGATCGGATTTTTTTGATGACCTGCGGTTGGAAGAGGATATAGCTATTGTGGACTTTTTCAAACGACAGTCATCATATCCGGCAATCAATATTGGTCATTTGGGGACATCGATCAGATATCAAGGTAAGGGTATCGGAATGTCTATAGTAGAGTTTGTCGCTGAGACGTTCTCTAATTATAGACAAGCGGGATGTCAGTTCGTGACGGTAGATGCGCTTAATAACAAAGAAACTATTCGTTTTTATCTGAATAATTTTTTTAGTTTTCAAACAAATCGCGACATGTATTCGGCGACACGTCGGATGTATAGGATCCTGCAATGAATACAGTATTTGTATTCAAATTATTTGATAACCTAAATCCATGATGCAATGAAGAAAAGTGAATGTTTATGGCTGATGGGAGGACTTTTGTCAATGTCGGTGATGGCCGGCGGATGCGGCGGCGCCTCGACGGCGGGCGAATCCGGCGCTCCCGATACGGTGAAGCTTGCCGAAGGCGAGATCGCAGTGCCCTACGACGTGCTGCAGATGCCGTGGCTGCTGTCGACCGACGGCGAGAGGCTGGTGGTCGTCAACAGTCAGCAGGCGCCTAATCTTGTTGATGTATACTCCATGGCCGGCGACTCGCTTGCGGGCGGCATACGCGTGGGGCAAGGCCCCGGCGAACTTCCCGGCATAGACGGAATATGCTATGACGCCACGATCTCTTCGATGCAGCTGCAGACCAACGATGCCGGCGTGGTGACGCTTCTTGGCGGCTTCGCCGACGGACAGTTCAGTCTGGAAAAAGCGTTCACTTTCGACGCTGAGAAGTGCGGCTCCGACACCGTGGCCCCCTCTTCGCTTGCATTGCGACTGGCCGACGGACGTATTGTGCTCGGCAACGCCACGGCCGACGGACTACTCGCGATACTCCGCCCCGACGGTTCGTTTGAGAAGTATGCCGCCTCATACCCCGATATATCGGCCTACGGCGACATGCCGCTCTGGGGAGCATTCAACTTCCTGCGTCCGCGTGGCGCCATCAGTCCCGACGGCAAGCATTTCGCGGCAGTGTTCGGAAGCAACGACATGATCGGTTTCGGATCGCTTGAGGGCGATTCGGTGAGCGTCAAGGTCAACTACGGCGATAAGCCCGGCGGTGTCAAATGGGTGACCCAGAACGGTTACGGAACGTTTGAGTTCACGCCCGACTCCAAGGCATATTTCGGAGCGACTCCGGTGCTGTCCGACAGTCATGTCTACGTGATCTACCACGGTATGAAACGCGACGACTACTACGCCAACTATTACTGGAAAAAGAACGACGGCGACACGCCGCTCACTACTACGGTGCGCGAGTATGACTTCGACGGACGCCTCTGCCGTATCTACGTCCTGCCGCTCAAGGCGGGCGCTCTGGCAGTCACTCCCGATGACTCCACCCTCTACGCTCTTGCCGACAGCGAGACCGAAGGCTACCGCATCTTCCGCTTCCCCCTTCCCCGCTGACGCGGCCTCAGCGCGCCGAATATTTCGTCGGGGGAGCGGAGAGGGGTTGCGTATTCCGGCTAAAAGCATTATATTTGCAAAAGTTGCGGTCCGGATGGCCGGAAACCGTGACTCCAAATGACAACAATCCTTAAACCAATTTACCCTAACTGATTTACAAAATGATTAGAAAAGCCATTATGACGGGCGCAGCGGCCCTGGTGCTTACAGCAATGGGAGGAAGCTATGCGGCTGCCCAGCAAGTGCATACCGAGACGTGGGGCGACGGAGTAGAGCGTTCGCTCGTTTATTGTCCGGGTGACTTCGACTCTAAATTCTACCGTATCCCTGCGATCGTCACGGCAAAGGACGGCTCGATAGTGACCGTGGCCGACAAGCGCATAGAGCACAACGGCGACCTGCCCGCCAAAATCGACGTGGTGAGCCGCCGGAGCACCGACGGAGGCCGCACATGGAGCCCCTATGTGACCGTTGCCGCCCACGATGAGATAGGCGGTTGCGGCGACCCGGCGCTCGTGGTCGACGAGAAGACCGGACAGATCTTCTGCATATTCACCCACGGCAATGGACTCTGGCAGAAAGAGCCGGGCCACATCAGCTTCTCCGTCAGCAAGGACAACGGCAAGACCTGGAGCAAGATGACCGACATCAACCCGCAGATCCTCACGACTGACCCCAACGGCAAGCAGCCGATCAAATGCACCAGCGCATTCGCCTCGTCGGGCCGCGCCACGCAGCTCGCCAACGGCCGCATAATGTTCCCGCTCGTAGTGCGCGAGGACGGCAACCCCGACTTTAAGGTCTACGCCATCTACACCGACGACCTTGGCAAGACATGGAAAGTCAGCAAGAATCCGGCCACGACCGACGGCGACGAGTCGAAGATCGTCCAGCTCGCCGACGGCACAGTCATCATGAGCATCCGCAACCGCCGCGGCTCGCTCCGCAAATTCTCCTACTCTCACGACAACGGCGAGACCTGGAGCGATCCCTATCCCATCGAAGGGCTGCCCGATCCGCGCTGCAACGGCGATATCATCGCGTATGACTACAACGGCAAGCAGCTCCTGCTGCAGTCGCTCCCCGGCGATCCCAAAGGCCGCAACGACGTGGCTATCTACGTGAGCGCCGACGGCGGCAAGACCTGGCCCATCAAGAAGACAGTAGTGAAGCTCCCCTCGGCCTACTCGTCGATGACCGTGCTCCCCGACGGCAGCATCGGCATCCTGATCGAAGAAACCTCCAACAACCACTACAGCTACAACATCTGGTTCACAAAACTTCCGATCGAGGTCATCATGGCCCCCGCCAAGAAGAAGTGATCCCCCCGCAGACCAACAGGTGACCGGCCGGCTCCCCGCCGCCAGTCACTCCCATACTATCCGCCGGCGTCCGGAGTCTCCCCCCGGGCGCCGGCGCGCCTTTTTATATTGATTGAGATTTGATCAAATTGAAGATTGATAAAATATATCAGTTGATATTTGATTGTAATCTCTTTTTTTATCCTTATCTTTGCTCTGATGTCAAAGAATTATATATCAGTATGGAAAAAGACAATCATAATACAGGGATTGTATATGTCCTTTCAAACAGAGCAATGCCGGGTCTCGTGAAGATTGGGATGACCACCCGCCATGAGCTTGATGCCCGCCTCAAAGAACTCTATACAACCGGCGTACCTGTGCCATTTGATGTAGAGTATGCATGTGAAGTAAAGGCTTGCAACTGTGCCAAACTGGAAAAAGCCCTTCATACAGCATTTGAGCCGAACCGTTTGAATGTCAACCGTGAATTTTTCCAGATCAAGAAAGAACAGGCAATAGCTATTCTTGAAATCTTCAACGAGAAAGATGTAACTACTGAGGTCAGCGATGAAATGAACAATGACCTCGATGCGGATGATATAGCCTCCAAAAACAAGGCTACGAAACACCGTCCACCTCTTAATTTCAGTCAGATGGGCATCCCCATGGGAAGCACTCTGACTTATAATGCCGATCCCTCTATTTCTGTAACCGTGATTGGGGACAAGAAGGTTGAGTATCTCGGAGAAGAAACTTCTCTTACTGCTGTTACAACCAAACTCCTTAACTCCAAATATGGAGTGCAGCCGACTCCCCGCTGGAGTTTCAACGGCACAAACCTGCAAGAAATCTACGACGCGACCTATCCAATAGAAGACTGATGAATTTATCTTTTTTACCAGTAGATTGATAACGGTGAAATCGTTTTTAGAAGTAGTATGAGTAAAATAATACGAGTGCCCGAGGATGTTATACCCGAGAATATTCTTGAAAGCATAAGGGATAACGGAGAAGAATTTGAAGCTTTTGTATTTCCTGACGGTTATACTAAAGAAGGAGTTTTTGGAAGTATTGCCATTGTCACTAATTCAGATTATGAATATGGGTATTCATACCTTATGAATCTAAAAGGAGAGGAACTTTGTTTAGATTTTGGCGATTTTGTATGTAACCATAATGGTAGAGTACAATTCAAAGA
>CALHWU010000049.1 GCA_938039795.1 uncultured Muribaculaceae bacterium | reverse complement strand
CTGTGGCGCCCTCGGGAGCGATAAACAGAAAACGGCTGATTTCCCACTGGTCGACATGCTTGAGCTTCTTATCGCCCTTATATGTGGATAGGGCCGTAGCCCCTGCGCTGGGGGTGAAATAATGCTGTGACAGCCCTATTCGTGAGCTTGAAGTGCCTTTATCGCCCTGTCTGTGGGTATCCCATCCTGATCCTCCTTGTCTTACCGACCGCCTGAATCCCGGGAAATCAGTATGCATGCCCACATATCCTACCCCCTGGCCGCCGAAACGATCCTGGAGGCGTTCACGCAGATCCTGAGTGAAAATATCACCCTCGATATAACTGTCGCCTGCTACCGCGATCCTGACAAGCCTTCCTGACAACAGAGCCTCGCGCATATCCCGCAAGCCGTCTCCTGCGGCAGTATAATCCTCAATGGCAACTATACCGTCATCATTTCTGACCGCTGACGCCGCTTCCGGAATGACATTGACCGTATCCTGAAGGTCAGTGTACGATGAATCATTGCTCTCCATGCCTGCAGTTATGACAGACATGGAATCAGGAGCCGCTGCGATGGACTGACGGCTTTCTGCAATAGCCTTTCGCAACAGCGGATCAATATTTTGGTCGAGAAGCACGTCTACTGTTTCAGTATGCTCCAGTGAATCGACAGTATTCACCACATCTGCAAGCAGATTGAAATCTGAAAAGCGACCGCCAGTGAGATTCTTTAACGGAAGCACTGAAATCAATGCCACCAGACCTACTGCCATGATTACAGCGCAAGCCACGCGCCATTGCGCCGGGTCATCCTGATTGCCTTTCATTTGCTGACTGCTGAAGTAAAAGCCTCATCATAACTTGAGAATGAGAGCGTTCCTGATCCGCATGGTTTCCCTCCGTGGATCGAGCTATAAAGCATAATGGCTTTTGCCGCCGCCTCATTCCACTCCATCAAGGGATCCGATTCGGCGGTTATACCGCCGCCGGCGAACAAATCGTAAACGCAGGAACCGTCCGCATCACGTACTGCCAGACAGCTGCGCAGATTCACATAAGCTGAGAAACCTTTGTCATCGGCCACCCCTAACATTCCGCCGTAGCATTTGCGGTCATGCATTTCATGCATGAGAATATTGGTAAATGCCTGTTCCACCGGAAATCCACACAAGGCCGGCGTCGGATTGAGATCATCAAGCAGACTTATCGGATCGGTCTCACCTCTCCCTTCGATCTTCTCACACAGATGCTCAATACTGCCGAAAACGACCGGTACCGACGACTGTATATCCACATTCAGACCATGGTTACGGAAGTGAAAATCAATATAGTCGGTAACAAAATCATGTTCTGCCTGATTTTTAGCATCCCACTCCCCTTCATGGCATCTGCGTGTGCCGGCGAGAGAGATGGTAGAATATCGTCCTGAACCGTATTCATGACTTAGGAGCAGTTCAGGACTCGCTCCGATCCATATCCCTGTAGCCGGAGTATAGAAGATGAAGCGGAATGTACTGTCGGAGACTTGGGATACGTAACGGGTAAACACCTCAAGAGGCTGGGACGTCGATCTGACAGCGATAAGTCTGGATATGACAGTCTTGCCACGATTTTTTTTCAAGGATCCTATCAATGACCGCAATGAACTACAGTATTTCATGAAATCGGTGGACTGATCCACCGCGGTCATCTCTGAAGCCGGCATCGGCGGACATGATCCCTCAAACGACGGATCAATAATCTCCCCGGCCTCAAGATCTGCCGGAATATATACGGCTTCCGACGGAGAGTCGCCGAAGAATGTCGCAAAAAAACCAGGCTTGAAACGACCCCTTTCGCTATTCAACGCCGCTTCACCGTCTGACTTTGTGGCAAAAAACGTCGAATAGTCATCACCGGGCTTGATAACCAAGCTAAAAGGTATACGGCCCGCAATGCAGACCGAAGCCGCCTTGATATGCTCCTCAGATATGGTCATTTCACTTTAGCCATGAGTTCATATGGAAGCGCGCCCGTTATTTCCACGGATACGAATTCTCCGGGATGCAGAGAGGGATGCTTGTCGACAAGCACCTCCGGATCAACCTCGGGTGAATCCCACTCCGTGCGCCCTATAAAATAATCCGGCTCCTCACGATCGATCATGACGCGCAGCGTCCGGCCGATTTTTTCATTCTGAATCTCTTGCGAAATCTGTTCCTGCAACGCCATGAGACGGTCAAGACGCTCCTGCTTGACATCGGAAGGCACATTGTCGGGATAATTCAGTGCCGAATAAGTGCCCTCTTCCTCACAATAAGCGAAGGCACCCATTCTCTCAAACCGCTGCGCCGCAACAAATTCCATCAGTTCATCGAACTGTTCTTCGGTTTCTCCCGGGAAACCGGTCATTAGAGTAGTGCGCAGATGTATGCCCGGCACTCGCGCGCGGATCTCATCGAGCAGGTCGATAGTCTGCTGTCGGGTGATATGCCGACGCATCGCCTTTAGCACCGGATCGGATATGTGCTGTAAAGCAATGTCGAGATAATTGCACACGTTGGGCCGCTGCGACATTACGTCGAGTATATCAGTCGGAAAGTCGGCCGGATAGGCGTAATGCAGACGCAACCAGTCGACCCCTTTTATGTCGGACAGACGGGATATCAGCTCTGCCAGACGGCTTCCGGAACCTGGCAGATCTGTGCCGTAGGCCGACAGATCCTGTGCTATCACATTGAATTCCCTTACTCCACGCCGTGTGAGCATTCTGACCTCCGCTTCGATTTCCTCAATCCTGCGGGAGCGATGCCGTCCTGTAATCAGAGGGATGGCACAGAATGCGCAGAAACGGTTGCATCCTTCGGAGATCTTGAGATAAGCATGATGCGAGGGAGTGGTCACTTTACGGTCATACACTTCCGTGACTGAAGCATGGCATGCAAGGTCGGCGGTTAAGCTGTCCCAGTCGGTCTTTCCATACCATCGGTCGACTTCCGGGATCTCTTTGAGGAGCTCTTCGCGATATCTTTGAGAGAGACAGCCCATAACATTCAGGCCTGCGATCTCTCCCTTCGAACGCAGATCGGCAAATTCAAGAATGGTGTTGACGGATTCCTCCTTGGCATCACCAATAAATCCACATGTATTGACGATCACGATATCGCCTTTCGAAGTCGCAGTGGGCTCATGGACGGCCTCGAAACCTGCATCTTCGAGCCTTTTAAGTACACGCTCCGAATCTACAAGATTCTTCGAGCATCCGAGCGTGTAAAGGCACACCCGCTGCCGCTTCATTTAGCCCCGAATAAAGATTGTACGAACTCTTTCTTGTGGAATACCTGTAGATCGGCTATGCCTTCTCCCAGCCCGATGTATCTCACGGGTATCTGCATGCTTTCAGATATACCGATCACCACTCCACCTTTTGCTGTGCCGTCAAGTTTAGTCACGACAAGCCCGGTCACATCCGTGGCCTCGGCAAACCGACGCGCCTGCTCATAGGCGTTCTGACCGGTGCTTCCGTCAAGTACAAGCAGCACTTCGTCAGGAGCCGTATCCACTACCTTGCGCATCACGTTGCGTATCTTCGTAAGTTCATCCATCAGTGCCTTCTTGTTATGGAGGCGTCCTGCGGTGTCAATGATCACCACATCTATATCACCTCTTGCCTTGGCACTCTGAAGAGTATCGAACGCCACAGAAGCCGGATCTGCTCCGATTTTTTGCTTGACGATAGGCACACCGGCCCTTTTCGCCCATTCTTCAAGCTGCTCTACAGCCGCTGCGCGGAACGTATCGGCTGCTCCAAGCATGACATTGTATCCCGCTGCCTTATATTGGGCTGCCAACTTGCCGATGGTTGTGGTCTTGCCCGCGCCGTTGACTCCTACGACCATTATGACGTAAGGCTTAGGGGAATTGGCCGGCAGGCGGAAATCATCAGTTGAAGCATTGTCGGGTTTGTCGGCAAGCAGTCCCTCTATTTCTTCACACAGAAGACGATTGAGCTCACCGGTGCCCACATATCCGTCGCGTTTCACCCGCGCCTGCAGACGCTCTATGATGCGCAGCGTTGTGTCAACGCCGACATCGGAAGTGACGAAAATTTCCTCAAGTTCGTCGAGAAAATCGTCATCAATGTTTTTTTTGCCGGCTATCGCCCTGGCTATTTTAGAGAAAACGCCCTGTTTGGTCCGTTCAAGACCCTTGTCGAGTGTCTCTTTCTTGTTTTTTGAAAAAAGATCGAAAAATCCCATTTTGTGAGTTTCGTAATTATTTGTAGCAAAATTACTAAAAATTTCCCCTATGAGGCCGCAGCCATAAGGTTTTTTGTATGAAATACGCACTCTGACATGCAAAACGTTCGATAAACGACAGGTCGGCTGCAGGAAAAAGATTCCTTGCAGCCGACCCGGGGGTGTTATTACGCGGATTATTTCCGGTCAATCTGTCATCAGATCCAACGCACGTAAGCGAAGTCCTGACGATGCGCCAGATTGGGATTGATCGGATAGAGACGGAATCCGTAACGGAACACGCCTGTATCGCGCACCTTCTCGTCAAGGTGATATGTCAGGACGTTGCCGTCGGCCTTTGTCACCTTGAAAGGCTTAGTCTCGTAAAGATGCTCTACTCCATCCTCTACACGATACGACACATACTCCAGACCGAGATCCTTGCCGATACCGTTGGTGTCGATCACGGCGGTCACGTTGAGCTTTTCTCCTGTGAGGTTGGGATTGGCCTCCTTGACATCAAGAGAAATGACATTGACTCCGTCCCATTTCTCTACGATGCTCTCTTTCCAAGCCACGATCTCCTTGGCGAGCTTGAAGTCATCGGCCTTCAGAGCGGATGAACGCTTCTTTTCGGGCACGTAGAACCGTTCGATGTAGTCGTTGATCATGCGGGTCATGGTGAAGTGGGGAGCGATATGACCTATTGATCCCTTGATATACTGGATCCATTTGGGCGAATAACCCTTGGAGTTCTTTTCGAAGTAGAGAGGCACGATCTCATTCTCAAGCATTGAGTAGATTGTGGCTGCGTCGAGCTTGTCCTGCTGTGCCTGGTCGGTGAATGTACGGCGGTCGGTGAGAGCCCATCCGGCTTTTTCATCGAACTTGTAGCCTTCATACCACCATCCGTCGAGCACGGAGAAATTGAGCACGCCGTTCATCTCGGCTTTTTCACCGGATGTGCCGGAGGCCTCCAGAGGACGTGTCGGAGTGTTGAGCCATATATCCACACCAGTCACAAGACGCTTTGCCACGATCATGTTGTAGTCCTCCAGGAAGATGATCTTTCCGAGGAACTGCGGCATGCGCGAGATCTCCATGATACGCTTGATCAGGCCCTGACCTGCTCCGTCGGCCGGATGAGCCTTGCCTGAGAACACAAACTGAACGGGGAAACGCTCATTGTTGACAATCTTGGCAAGACGGTCGAGATCGGTGAAAAGCAGATGAGCACGCTTGTATGTGGCAAAGCGGCGAGCGAAACCGATGATCAGCGCATTGGGGTTGATCTTATCCACGATGCTCATTACAGCCGAAGGATCACCCTGATTGGCAAGCCATTTGGCCTTGAAGTCGCGCTTTACAAAGTTGATGAACTTGTTCTTCATGCGCATGCGCATCTCCCAGATGTCCTCGTCGCTGACATTGAAGATGCCTTCCCACGCTTTGGGATCGCTCTGATGCTCAAATACCTGCTCACCCAGACGGTCGGCATAGAATGCTTTCCATTCCGAAGCGGCCCATGTGGGCATGTGGACACCGTTGGTGACATAGCCGACATGGCTCTCCTCCCAGGAGTATCCCTTCCAGATGCCTGCGAACATTTTCTTTGACACCTCTCCGTGGAGCCAGCTCACACCGTTAGCTTCCTGACAGGTGTTGAGCGCAAACACGCTCATGGAGAATCGTTCGTTGGTATCAGGATTCTCACGGCCCATGTTCATCAGATCTGCCCAGGATATACCGAGCTTGGCTGGGAATTCGCCCATGTATTTGCCGAAAAGGCCTTCGTCGAAATAATCGTGGCCGGCAGGCACGGGGGTATGGACGGTATAGAGCGAAGTGGAGCGCACTATTTCCAGAGCGGTATTGAAATCAAGACCCTTTTCCTGAACGTAGTCGACCAGACGCTGCAGATTGAGAAGAGCGGCATGACCTTCGTTGCAGTGATAGAGGTCGGAGTTGACGCCGAGCTTCTTGAGCATGAGCATGCCGCCTATGCCAAGGAGATACTCCTGCTTGATGCGGTTCTCCCAGTCGCCGCCGTAAAGCTGGTGAGTGATTGAGCGGTCGTATTCGCTGTTGAGGTCGAAATCCGTATCCATGAGGTAAAGCTTCATTCGGCCTACGTTGACGCGCCAGATGTGCGAGTAGACTATACGGCCCGGATATGGCACCTCAAGAATCATCGGTTTGCCTTCGGAATCGGTCACCTGCTCGATGGGGAGCTGGTTGAAATTCTGAGGCTCATAGTTGGCTATCTGCTGACCGTCGACTGAAAGAGTCTGGGTGAAATACCCATAACGGTACAGGAAGCCGACTGCCGTCATGTCGACACGGCTGTCGGAAGCCTCTTTAATATAGTCGCCGGCGAGGACGCCGAGACCGCCGGAATAGATCTTGAGACAGTTGCACAGACCATATTCCATCGAGAAATATGATACCGACGGGATATCTTTACGCATGGGCTTCGACATATAGTCGTTGAAGCTCTTGTAGACGCGCTCGATACGTCCCATCATTTCAGGATTCTTGAGCATCTCTTCAAGACGCTCGGAGGAGAGGCGCTGCAGGAGCATCACAGGGTTTTCACCTGTTGCTCTCCACATGTCGGGATTGATGTCGCGGAAAAGGTTCTTAGCATCGCTGTTCCAGACCCACCATAGGTTTTTGGCAATGATTTCGAGAGGCTTCAGCTTGGCAGGAAGATCTGCGCTGACGGTAGCCTCGTGCCAGAGGGGGGCGTTGGAGTTGCTTACCTGAATTTTCATACGTTGATACAAATTGTGATTAGGTATGTTTTGTTTTCTTATTTTCTGTTGGTGTTGCGGTTGGCGAGAGCGATCTCGAACGCATCGATATAATATGCTATGAAATAGCTCCAGGCAGCACGAGTAGCCGTGTGCATGGCCGCAGAAGATATTTTGGCGGTCTCCTCTTCGTCGCAGTCATTCAGATATGAGAGAGTCCGCGCTATATTATCGACTACATCGGAATAATTGTAGTCGCCTCGTCCGACAACGTTGACGCCGCACGAATCGAATTGATTGTCGGTAGTCGACAGTATCCACTGGCCGAATCCCGAAAGAGAAGTCGTCACCGTGGGCACTCCGAAAGCTATACTTTCAAGAGGAGTGTACCCCCAGGGTTCGTAGTACGACGGGAAAACCGTAGCATCCATGCCGATGAGCAGATCATAGTAGGCTGCATCAAAAATGCCGTCGGCGCCATTCAGATAGCATGGCACATATATTACATTGACATGGCTCTCGGCCGAGTTGCTGAAACCGATCGCGTGGATGCGGTTGATGATGGGATCGCTGTCTGGATTGTTGAGCGTATGCGTGATGACGGGATCAGGAAGGCGATGCCATCCTTCATGGCCCTCCTCCATGGCTCTTATAAGATCTTCGCGGGCTGCTTTCGACCAGGCCGGCACCATGACGAACGCAAGAGTTTCCCGGCGAGGGTTGCGACGCCCGAGAGCTTCCACCGCATCGAGATATACATCTATGCCCTTGTTGCGGTATTCGCAGCGCCCCGACGTGGCCACTATCATGGCATGGGAGGGCAGCTCGCGGCCTATGAGAGATGAAGCGACGTCAAGCAGAAGATTGCGGGCCGACTGGCGCTCCTTCCTGAACCGGCTTTTCGGCGGAACGAAATTCTGCTCGAAACCATTTGGAGTCACTACCTGCGGACGCAAGTCAAGCAGCTGCTCGCATTCTATTGCGGTAATCTCGCTGACAGTAGTAAAACAATCAGCCTGATGGGCAGCCGTTTTCTCCAGAGAGTGCTTCGCCTCCATATTTAGTTCGCGGGCCATCTGGTCGCCATTGTAATTATGGAGCTGGCCGTAGAGAGGCTTGCCGTTTCCGCATATGCTGCGTCCTATGCTGGTGGCATGAGTGGTAAACACTGTGGCGACCTGGGGTAATTTCCATTTGACATAAAGGAGGCCCATGCCTGTGGTCCACTCATCAAAATGAGCTATGACATTTTTGTGGGATCTGGGAGTGACCTTGTAATAGCCGCAGAGTGATTCGATCACGATTCCTGCCGCATGGGAAAAAGCGCATGCTTCGCCATAGTCGCCATAGGCATGCTGGGAATCGACTCCGAAACGTTGCCACATCTCTCCGAAAAGCACATCGTTATGTGCATACATCGTATCAAATTTCACAAGCACCACCATCGGTTTTCCGGGTACATCCCATCTACCGACCCTCACCTTGATACCATAAGGCAATTCAACCGATGACATCCATCCCTTTAACACTGCAGGCGATTCGATAAAGTACGGCGAAGGGTTCTGCTCAGACCACACGTCGGGTCCGATAAAAATCACCTTGTCCTTGTATAGCTTATGGAGTGTGTCAGCCTTGGTGGAGAGCACAGTATATATGCCTCCGATCTTGTTGCAGACTTCCCAACTGGTCTCTATAAGCAGGTCGAGTGCTACTGCTGGTTGTTCCATTTCTTTCTCAAATGTGATTTAATCGGAGGGCAAAGGTACAAATTATTAGGCAATTTGCAAAACACGGCTACAAATTAAGTGTATATTATTTTGTACATTCGCCATGAATTAGTATTTTTGCAAAGCGATTGTCAGTTCTTACAAGCTCTGTCTGCCAGCCTGCAGCGACTTTGGGCGGCATGAAGTCAGGAATGGCTTGAACAGAATCTGGCATCCCAGTTGACTTGTAATCGATCCGAAACATCATGCATATACGCGCTCTCACAATATGCTTTGTCTTTGCAGCTACATTTGGGACAATGCTTGCTGCAGGCCCCGACGTGCAGGCCTCGGCGGGAGCGAGTGCAATCAACGCGAGAATCGGTGAGCCGTCAATGTCGGCGGATAATGGCGTTCTGACGATAAAAGCCTCCCCTGACACTGCTGAAACCTTCCATGTCTACGGCATTACCGGGCAGCTCGTGAAAAGAGTAGATGTCAAAGCGGGCGACTCCGCACAGCTCGAGCTTAAACGCGGTCTCTATATCGTCAAATGCTCGCGATGGGCACGAAAGATCATGATGAAATAACTATCGGCTTATGGGTGCCAGACGATTTTCCATAATAACAGTGAGTTATAATGCCGCAGGAGCAATCGGACGGACTGCGCGCAGTGTCATCGGCCAGAAATTTCGTGATTTTGAATACCTCGTGGTCGACGGTGCTTCGAGCGACGGTACCCCTCAGGAAGCGCTCGAAGCGACGAAAGGGAGCAACGACATAGATGTCAATATTGTAAGCGAGCCCGACAATGGACTTTATGACGCCATGAACAAAGGCATTGACAGGGCTACCGGCGACTATCTGATCTTTCTCAACGCCGGAGATACGTTTCACTCTTCCGACACGCTTTCGATACTTAACAAAGCAATTGAAGACAACGATTTCCCAGGGATCGTCTACGGTCAGACCGACATAGTAGACTCTACCGGGCAACGGCTTGCCGACAGGCATCTGAAAGCGCCCGATCAGCTGACACTCGACAGTTTCTCTCACGGTATGCTCGTGTGCCATCAGGCATTTGTCGTTCTTTCCAAGATAGTATCGCCGTTTGACACCTCCTATAGGTTTTCGGCAGATTATGAATGGTGTATACGTTGCCTGCAGCATTCCCGCAGAAATGTATATGTCGACCGCACACTTGTGGATTATCTTGCCGAAGGGATGACTACAGCCAACCGCAAGGCGTCGCTGATCGAGCGCTTCCGTATAATGAGCCGCTACTATGGATTGCCGACAGCCCTGCTCCGGCACCTGCAGTTCATCCCACGGTTCATCCGCCGCAACAGACTCGAAAAACAATTGTTCAATCATAACACAAATAAGCAATGAAGTATTATCTCGCTAATAACGGACAAAAAGAAGGGCCATTCACCCCTGATGAACTGGCTTCGAGAGGCATCACTCCTTCTTCGCTCGTGTGGTGCGAAGGAATGACGGAATGGATACAGGCCGGACAGGTTCCCGAGCTGAACGCATACGTGCTCGGAGGGGCTCAGGCTCCATCGACTCTTCCCAATGGCGGTTTCACGAACTGTCAGCAGCAGCCCGGACAGGTTCCTTTCGGTTCTCAGACGCCGTTCGCTCCTCAGCCAAGCAACGGCATATGCCCCAAGACGTGGCTTGTAGAGTCTATTCTTGTCACGCTCTTCTGCTGCCTGCCGTTTGGCATCGTAGGTATAATCAAGGCGTCACAGGTGGAAAGTCAGTTCAGAGTAGGTAACTATACCGGTGCCCAGCAGTCGTCGGCCGATGCAGGAAAATGGACCAAAATCGGCTTCTTTGCAGG
>CALHWU010000048.1 GCA_938039795.1 uncultured Muribaculaceae bacterium | reverse complement strand
GTGAACCGAATTTATTTAATTTTTAACCACGTCCATTTTTAGTGGACAGTAGTGGATTTTTTTTACAAATTAGCGGATATTTTATTTGAGCCGACCAATCTCACCGGCCCCATACATGATAATTTTAACATCGGGCAGGTGTAATATTTAATGGAATCAAATGGGAAAGAGTGGCGGCAGAGCGGTAAATCAAAAGCCGATGTACGACTTGTTTAACTGTTAAAAGCGCGTCATTGCCCCCGCAAGGCGATAAACAGCCGAGGTGACATCAATTTTTTTTCGTAACTTCGCAAAAATTCAAATCAATTGTGTAAAATCTATTTCTACTGCAATGAGTGTGAATAAAGTGATACTCGTCGGAAACGTAGGACAGGATCCGGAGATCCGCTATGTGGAGAAACGTCCGGTTGCCGAAATGTCGCTGGCCACAACTGAACGTGGCTACCGTACGGCTTCAGGAGTAGACATACCGGAACGGACTGAATGGCACAGGCTGATCATGTGGGACTCAGCAGCTGACACTGCGGAAAAATATATACGTAAGGGGACGAAGCTTTTCGTTGAAGGCAAGCTGCGTACACGCACCTGGGTCGACCGGACGGGCGTCTCACGCAAAGTCACGGAGGTATATGTGGACAATTTTGACATATTGTCACGTCCGCAAAGCCAACAGTAATCCCCCACCTCACCACCATCGATACAATAAACCAATACACATAGCAAGTCAATGAAGGACAACGAAAAAGAGGTATCGGCCGAGATCTATGCGACGGCCGATCCGGTGGAACTGCCCGAAAATGCGTTCCGCGAACTGGGTGCCGACGAGCATTACCGCCCTATCATGCACCCGGCCCATGATTATAAGGAGGTTACCCCGTATTCCGTGGGAATAGGCCTGCTTCTGGCAGTCATATTCAGTGCTGCAGCCGCCTATCTCGGCCTAAGAGTCGGCCAGGTATTCGAAGCCGCCATTCCCATCGCCATAATTGCCGTAGGCCTGTCGAGCGCACTGAAAAAGGATGGCGCACTCGGACAGAATGTGATAATCCAGTCAATCGGAGCATGCTCTGGAGTGATTGTGGCGGGAGCAATATTCACTCTTCCGTCACTGTTCATCCTCCAGAGCAGCTACCCTGACATTACAGTTGATTTCCTGGAAATATTCCTGAGTTCATTACTCGGCGGCGTGCTCGGCATATTGTTCTTCATACCGTTCCGCAAATATTTCGTAAAGGACATGCACGGCAAGTATCCCTTCCCGGAAGCCACGGCTACCACGCAGGTACTTGCCAGCGGTCAGGGTACGGGCAAAGGGAGCCGCGCTCAGGCTCGCCTGCTCGTCGTCGCATCGCTCATCGGCGGAGTTTACGATTATATCGTGTCGACATTCGGCTTCTGGGCCGAGCAGGTATCCACCGCATTCTGCGGGTGGGGAACCGCTCTTGCCGACAAATTCAAGATCGTAGTGAGCTGCAACACCGGCGCCGCCCTGCTTGGCCTCGGATACATCGTAGGTCTTAAATATGCTTTCGTTATCTTTGCCGGCTCGGCATTCGTATGGTGGGTGATCATCCCGCTAATGGGCACCTACGGCGCTCCCGAGATCACAGCTCTTTCGCCCGACGCACTGTTTGCCGACTACGCACGCCTCATAGGCATCGGCGGCATAGCAATGGCCGGAGTAATCGGCATCATAAAGTCGTGGGGAATCATTGTCCAGGCAGCAGGTCTGGCAGGCCGCGAATTCAAGGGCGGCAAAAGCGACCGCAAGCCCATCCGCTGGCAGGCCGATCTCTCGATGAAGCATGTAGTGTTCTATATCGTGATCGCTCTGGTGGCCGTGCTCGCATTTTTCTGGGCGGGAGTGCTCCACAATTTCTGGCAGGCGCTCGTGGCCTGGATCGTTGTCACCGTGATCGCATTCCTCTTCACTACTGTAGCCGCGAATGCCATAGCCATTGTGGGCACCAATCCGGTGTCGGGAATGACGCTCATGACCCTTATCGTCGCATCGGCCATATTCGTGGCTGTAGGCATCAGCGGCACCTCCGGCATAGTGGCCTCGATGGTGATCGGCGGAGTGGTCTGCACCGCCCTTTCGATGGCCGGCGGATTTGTCACAGATCTCAAGATCGGCTACTGGCTCGGCTCAACCCCGCGCAAGCAGGAAAGCTGGAAATTTGTCGGCACTCTGGTTTCGGCCGCCACTGTCGGAGGCGTTATCCTGCTGCTCAATGATGTCTATGGCTTCAGCGGCCCCAACGCTCTGGTAGCTCCGCAGGCCAATGCGATGGCCAAGGTTATCGAACCTATAATGATGGGCGGAGAGACGCCATGGATGCTCTATATAGCCGGAGCTGTCCTCGCCGTGCTGCTCAACTGGCTTGGTGTCCCCGCACTCGCCTTCTGCCTCGGCATGTTCATCCCCATGCAGCTCAACGCTCCTCTGCTGGTCGGCGGTGCGATAGCATGGTTCGTAAGCACCCGCTCGGACGACAAGGCGCTCAATGACGCCCGCCGCGACCGCGGCACGCTCATAGCCTCAGGCCTCATAGCCGGCGGCGCCCTCTTCGGAGTATTCGCAGCTCTGACACGTTTCGCAGGATTTGAATACGTCAACACGATGTCGACCTCGCTGACACAAGGACTCGGCATCGCCGTATATGCAGCACTTATCATCTATCTCGCATGGCAGAGCATGAAAGCTCGCCCCGCATCCGACAGATAAAGCCGCTGCTCGGCAACATCGTCGCCCTCTCGCTGCCCTCGATAGCAAGCAATCTGGTCACTCCTCTGCTCGGAATGACAGATGTAGCTATCGCGGGGCACATGGGGGGCGCCGTGTTTTTAGCCGCAATAGCCGTCGGGGGCAACATGTTCAATCTGCTCTACTGGCTCTTCGGCTTCCTCAGGATGGGCTCAAGCGGCATGACGGCTCAGGCTTACGGGGCAGGCGACACCTCACGTCAGGCTAAAATCCTCGTACAGGCTCTGACAGTAGCCCTAATCCTCGGAATACTTTTCATAGCGTTGCAGCGACCGATATGCGACCTGCTTCTCAATCTCATGGAAGTGGGACACGAGGCACGAACGATGGCGACCGACTATTTCATGATACTGATATGGGGCGCTCCGGCGGTGCTCGGATCCTTCGTCATGACCGGATGGTTTCTGGGCATGCAGAACTCACGTATCACCATGTGGATATCAATGCTGACAGTCACGGTCAACATAGCCGCGAGCCTGCTCCTTGCCGTAGCGATGCATCTGGGCATCAAGGGCCTCGCCACAGGCACACTCTTGGCGCAATGGACCGGATTCATCACCGCCATATCAGTCTGCCTGCTGAAATACAGGCTTCACTACCCCGATATCCGCACTATTTTCGCAAACAATGGGCTACTGCGGTTTTTTCGCATCAATACCGACATATTTCTCCGCACGCTATGCCTTGTCGCGGTGACTCTGTGGTTTACGCGCACCGGTGCAAGCCAAGGAGATGAAGTGCTCGCCGCTAACGCCCTGCTACTTCAGCTTTTCACCCTGTTCAGCTTCTTTATGGACGGATTCGCTTTTTCAGCCGAAGCCATCTGCGGACGGCTGGCCGGATCGGGCGACAGACTGACACTGGCCAGAGCCACCAAGCTTCTGGTACTGGTCTCTTCCGTACTCGCCATGCTGTTCACCATCATCTACACCACGCTCGGCACTCCCCTTCTTCAACTGCTTTGCGACGACCTCCCCACCATTGCCGTCGCCAGGGAGTATGCAGCGTGGGCATACTCTATCCCTATGGCGGGATTCATGGCGTTCGTCTTCGACGGCATATTCATAGGCTTGACAGCCACACGATCCATGTTGCTGTCGATGGCATGCGCCACCGCAGTCTACTTCGCCGTATATCTCCTTGCATGGCCGTCAATGCACAACCACGGCCTATGGCTCGCGTTCATCTGCTACCTGCTCACGCGCGGACTCTTGCTCGCACTGCTGCTCGCCAGAGGATCACGCGGAGATGTCGCCTGAAATTCCTTGCGATACCACGGAGTTGAATATGCCAGATCAAGAAACTCCCGCCGGCTCCACTTCAGTTCCGACAGAGCCGTCATATCGACAGCCAGAGGCTTTATGCTGGGCACAAACACAGCGTTTAACGAGGTTATAACCTCGCGCGCCTTATCGCTGCCGTTGCCGAAGAACAATACCGGCCCCTGCTCCAGATACTTTTCATAGCTTGATTCATTGAGTATCAGCGGCGCCGGCTCCATCAGCGGCGACAGCGCCTGATCATAGACAGCCGTGAATACCTCCATGCGCCGCGCATCAATCATCGGAGCATACAGAGCACCTTCGGGATACTCCTCTGTGGAGAACATCACCGACACTGCCAGCAGCTGAAGAGTATCTATGCCTATCAGCGGAAGCCTCATGGCATACGCCAGTCCCTTTGCCTCCGAAAGCCCTATCCGCAGCCCCGTATAGCTGCCCGGTCCCATCGAAACGGCGACCGCATCAAGATTTAGTTCCAGCTCCCTGAGGCGGTCAAGACAATCCTTTATAAACCCGCTGAGCAGCGTAGCGTGGTTGCGCTGCTCGAATTCCTCACGATGACACAGCACTGTTCCTTCGGCCGACAAGGCCACCGAACAGACCTCCGTGGAAGTATCTATATTAAGTATTACAGCCATTTTCTCAAAATATTTCGTGCAAAGTTACGCTATTTCGCGCTTAAATCGTAAATTTGTGACAAATTATATGATCAAATATGCTGCTATCCATGACAGGTTTCGGCAAATCGGTTGTCGAAATAGATAATAAAAAAATAACCGTCGAGATCAAATCGCTCAACAGCAAACAGCTCGACATGTCGCTCCGTATACCTTCAGTCTACCGAGAAATCGAACTGGAGCTGCGCAACCGTCTGGCCCGCAAGATTGAGCGCGGCAAAGTAGAAGCTGTGGTCAGCGTGGAGAGTCTGAGCAGCGACACGTCCGCACAGTTCAACCTACCGCTCATAAAGGCCTACAAACAGAGTCTCGAAGACATTGCCCGCGAGCTCGGAATCGCCGCTCCTGCCGACTGGCTGCCACTACTGATGCGTCTGCCCGACATCATGAAAGCCGACTCCCCTGCCGAGGCCGGCGAAAACGAGACCGACGCCCTGATGAAAGCCGCCGATGCCGCGGCTGACGCCCTCGTGGATTACCGCCGGACAGAAGGACGCAAACTGGAGGAATTCTTCGCCCTGCGCATCGAACGCATCGACACCCTGCTTGCAGATGTGCCCCGCTATGAAACCGAACGTGTCAGCCGCATACGTGCGCGAATAGAGGACAACCTCGGCAAACTGGAACAGGTGGAGGTGGATCTCGGACGACTGGAACAGGAGATGATATATTATATCGAAAAACTCGACATCAACGAAGAGAAGCAGCGCCTCAAGCAGCACCTCACCTACTTCTTGGAAACTCTCAAAGGCGAGCCGGGCCAGGGCAAAAAGCTCGGCTTCATCAGTCAGGAGATGGGACGCGAGATCAACACTCTCGGATCCAAGAGCAACCATGCCGAACTGCAGCGCCTTGTCGTGCGCATGAAAGATGAGCTTGAACAGATAAAGGAACAGGTGCTCAACGTACTCTGAACAGCGACCTACCAAAATATTCCTAACCATCCGCTCACACAATGGAAGGCAAGATCATAATCGTCAGCGCCCCGTCGGGCTGCGGCAAATCAACCATCATCAACCGTCTGCTACAGAAGGGCGAAATCGATATGGAGTTCTCCGTATCGGCCACAAACCGTGCGCCCCGCAACGGAGAGACCCACGGAGTCAACTACTGGTTTCTTACCGACGAAGAGTTCCGCAAGCATATCGCCGACGACAATTTCGTCGAGTACGAGGAGGTCTATCCGGGGCGCTTCTACGGCACCCTCAAAAGCGAGGTAGAACGCCGATGCCGCGAAGGACATAATGTAGTGCTTGACATCGACGTCAAAGGCGGAGTCAACGTAAAACGCATGTACGGCGACCGTGCGCTTGCTCTATTCATCGAGCCGCCGAGCATAGACGCCTTGCGCTCGCGTCTGGAGGGACGCGGCACCGAGACACCCGAAGCGATCGAACAGCGTCTCGGCAAAGCCGAGTATGAACTCTCGTTCGCACCTTCCTACGACGTAAGGATAGTCAACGACGATCTCGACAAGGCCGTAGCCGACACCGACCGCGCCATCAAGCAGTTTGTCAACTCATGACCGTAGGACTGATGGGGGGATCGTTCAACCCCGTCCATACCGGCCACATGATGGTGGCGAGCTATATGGCCCAATATGCCGGGCTCGACGAAGTGTGGATGGTATTGTCGCCGCAGAATCCGCTTAAAGAAAGCGCTTCGCTCATCGATGACCGTCATCGGCTCCGAATGCTCGAAATAGCCGTTTCGGCCGACAACAGCTCCGGAATCCGGATATGCGACGCCGAACTCTCCCTCCCGCGGCCCTCTTACACCATCGACACTTTGCGGCACCTTTCGGACCGGTATCCGTCGACCGACTTCCACATCATCACCGGCAGCGACAACTGGACGCGGTTCAGCCAGTGGCGCGAAAGCGAAAAGATCCTGTCGGACTATGGCGTCATCGTGTATCCGCGTCCCGGATTCCCGGTCAGCGGCCCCTTGCATTCAGGCTGCCGTGTGATCGACGCTCCCATGACGGAGATCTCGAGCACATTCATCCGCGAAGCTCTGTCGCGCGGCGACGACATGACATATTTCCTCCCGCCGGGAGTATATGAATACATCAGACACAACCATCTATATGAGTGATACCATTCTCAACAACAACGCTCTCGCATTCATCGGCCTCTGCAACGAATACCGCGTGGCCGCCGAATCGGCCGCCGAGACCGACCGTCAGGAATTTGTCGACACAATGCTCCGGCTCCTGCCGAGAATCTACATTGCGGCTTCTGACCTGACCATAGGGTCGATCAGCGAGGACGCCTATATCGTCCCTGTGCTCGATGAAGATTACTACGAATCTATCAGGCGCGCCATAGAGAACCTCATGGGGCCTGACGATACGTATCTTGAGGTATTCGAGGAAGACATGAAATACTCCGACACACCCATAGCGGCAAGCATATCCGAAGGACTGACCGACATATTCCAGTCGGTCTACAACTTCATAGAGATGATCAAGCCCGACCCGGCCGCACTGGCGCCGGACGCTCTTGCCGCCATGAAAGAGGATTTCGAGAGCTACTGGAGCCAGATACTCTGCAACAATCTCCGCGCCCTCAACAAACTCAAATATTCATCATCCGAAATCGACTGATATGGAACACAACGCCTACATTTCTGATCTCTGCACTTTTCTCGACTCGTCACCGGTCAATTTTCTGGCTGTCGACACAGTGCGCCGACGGCTTGACGCCGAGGGTTTCGAACGCCTCGACCTCCGCGAAGCATGGGAGATAAGCCGTGGCGGACGCTACTACGTCACAAAAAACGACTCTGCCATTTTCGCTTTCATAGTCGGCGATTCCGACCCCGAAGACGGGTTCCGTATCATAGCCGCACACAGCGATTCACCCGGATTCCGCATCAAACCCAACTGCGAGATGCTATGCGACGGCAACATAGTAAAACTCAATACGGAAGTGTACGGCGGCCCGATACTCTACACGTGGTTTGACCGCCCGCTCTCTATAGCCGGACGCGTCATACTCCGCGGACAGGATCCTCTCCATCCGCTCGTAAGACTTGTTAAGTTCGACCGACCGCTACTGACCATTCCTCACCTTGCCATTCATTTCAACCGGTCGGTCAACGACGGCAATCCCCTTTCGAAGCAGAAAGACATGCTTCCGGTGATAGGCCGCGTGGATCGTGCGGGCGACGAGAAAGGGCTCGTCAGACATCTTGTGGCCGAAGAACTCAATGTTGATCCGGAAATGATCATAGACTATGATCTCTCGCTCTACGACACCACTCCGGCCTGCACAACGGGGCTGAATGACGAGTTCATAACGTCGGGGCGCATCGACGATCTGTCGATGGTGCATGCAGCGATGACTGCCCTACTGGAGTCGGATGCCGAAGGAGCGATCAAGGTAATGGCGATCTTCGACAACGAAGAGACCGGCAGCGGCACCAAGCAGGGAGCGGCCTCGCCCGTACTCCACAATATTCTCAAGCGCATATGCAATTCGCTTGGCTGGACCGAAGAGGCGTTCCTGATCAGCATAGCGTCGTCGTTCATGGTGTCGGCCGACAATGCCCATGCAGTCCATCCCAACTATGCCGAAAAGCAGGATCCGACCAATCACCCGGTGCTCGGAGGCGGCCCTGTGATAAAGATCAATGCCAACTGCAAATATATGACCGATGCTGACAGCGCGGCCGTGTTCCGCAACGTATGTGAGGAAGCCGGAGTACCATGCCAGTATTTCGTCAACCACAGCGATGTGGCCGGAGGATCCACGCTTGGCAACATACTCACTGCTCAGCTCGATCTGCGTGGCGTCGACATGGGAGCGGGCGTATGGGCAATGCACTCCGTGCGCGAGACAGCCTCGACTGCCGACCACGTCAACATCATCCGTGCATTCCGCACATTCTACGGTATCTGACCATAGATTTCAGACTCTAACATCCGCCATATCGGCAACCGGTGCCATCACCGCACGGCTGCTGATATGGCGGTGATCGTCAATGCAGCGAGCACTACCGCAAGCAGCTCCGCTCGCCGGGCCACTTTCATGGCCTTCTCCGCATCGCCGCGCGTGATCGGCCGCGGATCAGTGCCGATATACGGCTTGTAGACCGCCTCACCGAAATAATCGTGCGTACCCCCGAAACGACAGCCCAGCACTCCGGCCATCGCCGCCTCCGGCCATCCTGAATTGGGGCTTGCATGACACCGTCCGAAACGCATGACAAATCTCCAAAGTCCCGGACGCCCTGCGGCGAGGATTATCAGAAAAGCGGTAAGGCGCGCCGGAATCCAGTTGGCTACATCGTCGATACGCGCGGCCCAGCGGCCGAACTCAATAAAACGTTCGCTACGATATGCTATCATTGAATCGAGCGTATTGACCATCTTATATGCCAGCATCCCCGGGACCCCAAGCGCCACATACCATAAGAGCGGAGCGACCACGCCGTCCGACAGGTTTTCCGCAAGAGTCTCAAGAGCCGCCGTGGCGACCTCCTGCTCCGACAAAGCGCCAGTGTCACGCCCCACGATCCGGCTGACCTGACGCCGGCCGTCGGCAAGCGAGCGCTCGAGAGCCTTGAACACTCCGGCCACCTCTCTGACGAGCGTCGTGCCCGCCAGACAACAGAACACAGTGACAATGCCGACCGCCATCTCTGCGATCATCCAGTGATCAAGCAGCCGCACGGCACACCACGCGGCGACAAATGTCAGCACGATGAGCGAGACCGCGGTAAATGCACCTTTAGCTACCCGGTGAGCGCCACGATTGAGCCGCCGCTCCATGAACGCGATCGACCGCCCCATCCCCACTACCGGATGAGGGAGCCATGACGGATCGCCGATCATCAGATCAAGCAGCCATCCGGCGACAAGTCCTGTCAGCAATACTTCCGAGCCCATATCTTCAGTTGATCAAGCAGAATATCATTCTCTTCCGGCCGCTGCGCGGCGATACGGAAATGCCCGGCGGAGAGACCTGAAAAATTCGACGCATCACGTATCAGCAATCCCCTCCGCTCTGCCAGCCACTCCTTAAAAGTGGACGCCGAGCCACGAGGCATCAGGCATAAAAAGAAATTCGTTTCGGACGGCGTCACATCATATCCCATCGCCGCGATCTCCTGCTGCATGCGGCGACTCTCGGAGAGTATCATGTCGACCGGAATATGTGGCGGATTATCAAGTAGAAACTCAGCGCAATCCGACGCCAGAGCATTGACGGCCCACGGCATGCGGTGACGACGAAGGCGACTGATGGTCTCAGCGCATGCCGTCACATACCCAACCCGGAGACCCGGCACACAGCACTGCTTGGTCAACGAGTGCAACATCACTACATTATGCAGCCGAGCCATCGCCACGATATCAGGACGCGACACCTTGCAATAATCGGCATATGCCGTATCGATCACAAACATGACCTCCGGACGGCTTCCTATAAGATCGGTCAGGAACGAAGCCTCAAGAACATGGCCGTCGGGATTGTTGGGATTGCAGATCCACACGATATCCGATGCCACAGCCGCTTCCGCAGCATCATGAAAATAAACCGGCACGTTACCGGCCGCCACGCAGGCGTCGGCATACTCGGCGAAAGTCGGACCGACGATGCCACAACGACCCGCGGCAGCGAGATTCCGCGCTATAGTATAGATCGCGTCGGTCACTCCAGCAGTCACCATCACCTCTCCCTCGTCCAGACCAAGACGCGACGCTATGCGACGCTCAAGCCGGTAGGGCTCCGGTTCGGGATATGACGCCACGAAATCAAGTCGCGACGCCATAAAACGTTTCAA
>CALHWU010000047.1 GCA_938039795.1 uncultured Muribaculaceae bacterium | reverse complement strand
ACATCCTCAGCCAATTATCCCATGTCTGTCAGTGGCCTTTAACTGAATATCCCTACTTTAAGCGATTTTTTCCGATTTCTTTTGGAGATTAAAAAAATCTCCTTACCTTTGCGGTGTTGTAGACATCTACAACACCCAACCAACACACTGATGGCAATGAAAAAAATCATCATTCTCACCGCTTTGACACTGACAATAGCCTGCACAGCCATTGCCGCCGACCCTGCTTCAACCCTTTTCAGAGCCGGACGCATGGCCGATGCAGCCAGTGAAATCATCTCTTCGTCAGCCAGGAAAACCAACGAGCCCGCATCATTTTCCGAGGCCTATATGGCGGGAGATCTGCGCGGAGCCATCGCAGCGGTCATACCGGGGGAATCTGCCGCAGGCGACACCACTACCGGAGCCGCCACCGGATGGATCGAACTACTCCTCGGAGCCATACCGGTCACTGCCGTCATCACCCTCGCTACAGGCCTCTCGCCGCGCGTCAATCCTCTACGCCGCTGACACCGCAAAATCCATCTACGACATGATAACCTTCAAAGATCTTTCATACACTTACCCCAAAGGCTCCGAAGCCCTCTCGGGCGTCACTGCCACAATACCGCCGGGCATCCACCTGCTGATGGGCGAGAACGGCGCAGGCAAGACCACCCTGCTCCATATCATCGCCGGACTGCTCTACCCCACTTCGGGGAGCATCGACGTCGACGGCTTCTCGCCAAGCCTCCGGGAGCCCGGATTTCTCCGCCAGACATTCTTCCTCGGCGACGAGATGACTCTCTCCGGTGGATCGGTGATGGCCTTCGCAAGAAAGGCCGGCGCTGAATATCCGCTGTTTGACCGCGACCGGCTCTCCGGCTGCCTGGCACGCTTCGGCCTCACCGGAGGCGAGCGGCTCGAAAGGCTGTCGCTCGGCAACCGCCGCAAGTCAATGGTAGCTCTGGCGCTGTCACTCGGCACCTCAGTGCTGCTCCTCGACGAGCCGGCCAACGGCCTCGACATCGCATCGAAGGAGGCTCTCGCCGGCATGCTCGCCGAAGCTGCCGGCGATGACCGCACCATCATCGTCTCCACCCACGTCACTCAGGACTTCAACAACATGTTCGACGGAGTGATCTCCCTGCGCCGCAACCGTCTGCAACTCGCCGCCACTCTCCCCGAAATACTGGGCGCCATAGCTTTTACGGCCGACATGATTCCTCCCGTCAATGCACTGTTCACACACCAGTTGGCCGGACTCTTCCGATCCATCGTCGAAGCCGATCCTGATGCCGACAGCGATATCGACTACCGCCTGCTCCATCTCGCCCTCCAGAGCCCTGCGGCCGACGGGATCATAGGGCGCATCATGTCCAACAAAACTCCACAGCAGTCATGACAACCGACCAATCTTTCAGCCTGAGCCGCGCCGTGGCCTACGGGCGCCTTTTCGGGACAGGCATAAAGCGCCAGATGATAACATATCCGATCGTGACCTTCGTGATATATACATTCGCCCTCGTCATATCCACAAATACGGTAGGTCTCCTGCTGGCCTCGCTTCTTTCCTCGGTGATATCATTCATGGCCTACCTCGCGCCGCTCGTCTTCGCCATAGGCTCAGATCCCGTGACCGAGGTGATGTTCCCTGCCACCAAAAGCGAGAAAGCGGCCATGATGACCGTCTACTCCCTTGTGGTCATCCCGATACTGCTCGGACTCTCAATGCTGCTCGCGGTGCCGGCCGCCCGGCTATTTTCCGATGACATATCGGCTTGCATGCTTTTAAGCGGCGCCCATCTGGCGTTAGAAAGCCCGGTGATGGCGGTCATCTCCAATGCCACGGCATTGCTCCCCATGTCGGTGTGCCTGCTGTCGGTCATCGTCTACCGCCACCGGCGCGTGCTGATGCCCGTCGTGTGGACTATCGTCTCGCTCCTGATCGTATCCCTAATCGCTGGCATCATCGGCGGAATTGGAGCGTTCCATGCTGGGATAAAGGACGGGCTTGACCGTGTCGATTTCCCCTCCCAGGAAGAAATGGCCCGGCATCTGCTCGACACTCTCATGCCGTGGATGCTCGGCTACTTCGCCCTCGTGGTCATAGCCACAGCGATAATCATCGTGATCACCGTCCGTAAAATCCGTAACCGACAGCTCTGATGGAATTCAAAAGCGAACGACCCATCTACCGCCAGATCGCCGACTACTGCTTCGCGCGGATCCTCGCCGGCGACTGGCCCCCGGGCAGCCGCATACCGTCGGTGCGCGAGCTCGCCGTCATGATGACAGTCAATACCCATACCGTCCTCAAAGCTTTCGAGTTCCTGCAGGCCCACGGCATCATCGCCCCGCGCCGCGGCATGGGATTCTTCCTCACCGACGACGCCCCGCAGCGCATCGCCGCCACCCGCCGCGAGGAATTCTTCTCATCCACCGTCCCGGCCCTCGCCGAAGAGATGCGCCTCCTCGGCATCACCACCGCCGAACTGCTCGCTGCCCTTCCCGCCGCTTCCGACGATTGATAGATTACTATAACTTCCCTGACCGGAGCAATCAGAGGCGTCCGACGCCTCCGATTGCTCCGGCCGCTCTGATGTACTCTGATCTCCCCGATTTGCCGATTCTCGGGAATTTCACTAACTTTGCTCCATATACCTTGACAACAACATCAATCAACAGCAATACAACGACTCAACCATGAAAAGAGCAATCGCAGGAATGATGACGCTGCTTATCGCCGCAGTCATCAGCGCCCTTCCGTCGGAGGCAGCGGTAAATTACACCAAAAAGCTTCGCGGAGCCAAGGCCATCGAGGTGACCTATCAGTCATCCTATAAGGGTCACGTCTATCCGGGCGAGACCGTCGTCAGCATCTGCGGCGACGAGGTGAAGATCGGCAGCCGCATGCCTGGCGACCGCCGCCACAATGACGACGCTCCGGTGCAGACCACCTACATCGACTACGCCACCCACCGGTGGTACAAGGTTGCCACGCTGCCCGGCGGCAGAGAGATCTCGTCAGTGCGCACATTCTCGCCCGACAGCGGCTTCACAGTGCAGTGCCATGAGAAGATACTCGGCCTCGACTGCACCGTGGCGCGCACGAGCATCAACTCCAACACTATCGAGGTGTGGTACACCACCGCCCTGCCGTTCAGCGGCACTCCGCAGCCGGGCGTCGGCGTTCCCTCCGGACTGGTGCTGAAAGTCACCCGCAACGGCGACTCCGTACAGGAGGCCACTGCCATCACGGCCGTAAAGGCCGACGGAAGCCTATTCCCCACGCAGTGGGGCGAGAGGCTTTCAGACCCTGAATATCTCTACGCCATCAACCAGAGCGGAGTGATCACCGTGCCTGTCTTCGACCATGCACGCATCAACTTCTCCGGAGCGGCCATCCCCGATCAGCTCGCTGACGGCGAGGTCTACAACGTGGGCGGCGGCACGATAGTCATAAAGAAAGTGACTCTTCCCGACACTGCCGCCACGGCCGGACGCTACATCTTCGCCGAAGTGGAGCAGTACTCCGAGGGCGACGCCTACGACCGCACCGGCTCCATCTTCGTCATACCGACCGACAAGAAACAGTCGTTTGTCGACGCGCTCCGCGATCTCAAGTCGGTGCCGGCGTTCGTCAGCGACAGCGTAGCCTACCACGGACTCGTATCGACTCCGGAATACGACGTGCCCCTTGAGCTGATGCGCTTCTTCACAGGCTTCGGAGTCAGGGCCTACAACAAGAATGTGGTGCCCGGCCAGGACTGGGTCGACTCCGTGCTCTACAAGACCGAAATCACCGACCTCGCGTCGCATCTCAGCGGCGAGCAGTGGATCGGCGCGTATATCGGCAACTGGGACGGCAAGGGCCATATCGTATCGCTCGACCTGAAGTATTATCCGGGCGGCGACAAGCGCAAGGTGACGGCCATGCCGCTCTTCAACACCGTCAACTATCTCGAACAGGCAGGCCAGCCCTATCCGATATTCATGCTCAACGACTCGCTGCAGGTTGAGTTCACGCTCGACCATCAGGTCGAGAACGCCATGCTCAGCTACACCACCACCGGCCACGGCGGCTGGGGAGGCGGCGACGAGTTCAACAAGAAGCCCAACACCATCATACTCGACGGCCGCGAGGTGATCACCTTCATCCCCTGGCGTGACGACTGCGGCACCTACCGCAACAACAATCCCTGCTCGGGCAACTTCTCCAACGGCATGAGCTCCTCCGACCTGAGCCGCTCCAACTGGTGTCCCGGCACGGTGACCAACCCCGACTACATCTATCTGGGCAACCTCAGCGCCGGCAAACACAAACTCACCATCCGCATCCCGCAGGGCAAGCCGGCCGGATCAAGCAACAGCTACTGGTGCATCTCAGGAACACTTCTCTACTGACCAACCGATAACCGACACTACCGCATGAAAAGCAACATACTGCTGAAATCAGCCCTCGCCATCGCCCTGACCGGCGCATCGGCCCCTGCCGCCACAGCGCAGCAGACAGCCATATCACCCACCCCTCAGAGCATCACCTGGGGGCCTAAGGCATTTGACCGCCCGCAGGCTGTCAGTCTGCGGGGAGCCGACACCGCCGACGCTGATGCCGTGGCGGCCCTTCTCGAAACATTCGCAAAGGGAAAAGGAGTAAAGGTGACCATCGGCGAGCGCGGCGACAAGGCCGTGCGCTCCGTGGCCGCAATGATCCCCGACAAGCCCCAGGGATATTACCTGCGCGTGCAACCCGGCGAGGTGATCATCGCCGGCAACGATCCCACCGGCACCTACTACGGCGTGCAGACATTCCTGCAGGTTGCCTCGCAGCCCGAAGTGATGGGCGTGGAGATCGCCGACTGGCCCTCGACCCCCTATCGAGGCGTCGTCGAGGGATTCTACGGCAATGCCTGGAGCTTCGCCGACCGCGTCGACCAGTTTGAGTTCTACGGCCGAAACAAACTCGACACCTACATCTACGGCCCCAAGGACGACCCATACCACCGCGCGAAGTGGCGCGAGCTATATCCGGCCGAAGAGGCTGCGCGCATGAAAGCGCTCAACGACGAGGCGCGCCGCCACAAAGTGCGCTTCGTATGGGGCATACATCCGGCAGGCGATCATCAGTGGAACGACGCCGACAACGAGGCCACCATACGCAAGTTCGAGCAGATGTACGACCTCGGTTTCCGCAATTTCTCGATATTCTTCGACGACGTGTTCGGCAAGCAGGCCGACGGCAAGCTTCACGCACAGTATATGGACTATGTGAAGCGCCATTTCATCGACCGTCACCCCGACATCGAGCTGTTCGTAATGTGCCCGTCGCTCTACAACAAGGCCTGGAAGGGATCGTTCCAGCCCACGTATCTCTCCGATATCTCGGTGATGGATCCGTCGGTCAAAGTAATGTGGACCGGCAATTCTGTAGTCGACATGATCGACGTGGCCGACATGGAGTGGATCAATCCGCAGATCGGCCGCAAAGCATTCATCTGGCTCAACTACCCGGTGACCGACTACTGCATCAACCATCTGCTGATGGGCCCCTTCACCGGCAACGAGCCCGAAGCCACGGCAATGGTCAGCGGATTCACCGCCAATCCGATGGAATATGCCCATGCATCGAAAGTCAGCCTGCTGAGCAACGCCGACTTTCTCTGGAATCCCGCTGCCTACGATCCGCAGGAGTCGTGGCTGCTCGCCACCGAGCGGCTGCAGCCCGGCCGCGAGGGATCTTTCCGGAAATTCTGCCTCTACAACGTCGATCTGGGCCAGAACACCCATCGCCTGCGCCGCCTCAACGAGTCGCCCGAACTTAAGGATCTCATCGACGCCTACGCCGAGCCTATGGCCCACGCCTACCTCCCCGAGGCAGCCGAGGCTTTCGCCTCCGAATTCGATTCGCTCAGGGCTGCGTCAGCCACTCTGCTCGCCGCCGCTCCCTCCGACTCGATGCTCACGGAGATCAGACCATGGATCGAAGCGGCCGAGCTTCTCGGACGCCGCGGTGTGCTCGTAGCCGGGATGTATACCGATCTCTTCAACGCCGACACCACCGCTTTTGTCAACGACTATCTCGAATATGCCGACCTGACCGACCGCGCCTCGAAAATCTCCTCGCGCGACTTCCCCGGCTCCGTCAAGGTGGCCTATCCCATGGTCGGCTCACTCTATGCCGAGCCCCTGCTGCGCCGCGGCGTCAGCATGATGATTGACGAATACCGCCACCGCTTCACCCACCGGCTCGACGTGTTCCCGCAGCTCGCGCTTGAAAGCGGCAGCTACCGCATACGCCACGACGGCCGCTGGCTCGGAAATCCCGAGGCCGGATCGACCGGCGGACGCCCGGTTTGGCAGGCTGCGGAAGATGACGTCAACCCCGACCGTCAGATATGGCGCATAACCTACGACGCCGCCACTGGACGCTACTCCATAGTCAACGCCAAGGACGGCCGCTACGTCAACGAACGCGGAGCGTTCACCGTCAGCGACGCCTCCAATCCGTTCGACGCCGAGTGGCATACGTTTGTCGTCGAGCGCACCGACAACGGATTCACCCTCCGTCAGGGCGGCAATGCCGGCAAGAAATACCTTGCGCCCGACTCCGACGGACTCGCTCCGGCCGAAGATCCGTCCACCATCGAATTCATACCGGTAAAATAACATTCCCACCACCCTGCTATGAAACTAATTTCCCTATCCCTTATTGTGGCCGGCCTGTCACTGACCGCCGGCGCACAGACACCGGCGCCGGCCACGCTCAATGACGTGTGGGCGCCCGTAAAGGTCGCCACCCCTCCGTCCGACGCCTATATCGGACTGTCGAAGCTCGACGACGGCGAGATACGCCATTACAACTACGGCGAGCAGGCAGAGCCGGGGACTTTCTACCTGTCGAGCCGCGACGGCGGACTGACATGGCGCAAAGTCAACTATGGCCGCGACATGCCTTTCGCTGACCAGCGGAGCCCCCTGAGCGGCGAATATATCCGCCTCGCCAATATGGGACCGACAGGCGTCTACTGCATCCGCACGAAGGGAGGCATCAACGGCGACCGCACTGTGACCAAGGTCACCGACACGCCGTCGATAATGCTGAAACCGCCTGTATTTGTCGACGGCGGACGGCGCATCGTGGTCTGCGGCCACGGCGGCGTGACACCCAAGGGCTGTTATACATACGTTTCAGATGACGACGGACTGACGTGGCGCCGCTCAAACACCGTCACCACCCCCGCCCATGCCGGCGGCGGTTTCCATCAGGGCATACGCTGGAATCACGGCGCTGTCGAACCGACGGTCGTAGAACTCCGCGACGGACGGCTCTGGATGCTGATGCGCACACCGCAGGATCGGCATTACGAGGCATTCTCCGACGACGGCGGCCTGACATGGAGCGAAGCGCGCCCCTCACGCTTCTACGGCACTATCACCATGCCCACGATCGGACGGCTCGCCGACGGACGGCTGCTCTTCTTCTGGTGCAACACCACTCCGCTTCCCGAGCTGCCGACAGCCGACGGAGTATGGGACGACGTTTTCACCAATCGCGACGTGACCCACGTGGCCATCTCGGAAGATGACGGACTTACGTGGATCGGCATGCGCGAACTGCATCTCGATCCTCTTCGCAACACGTCGGACTATGCGCTCAACGGCCGTGGCATCGACCGCGGCATGCATCAGGCCCAGTTTGTGGAGGTGGCGCCCGGCAAGGTGCTCGCATCCATCGGACAGCACCCTCTCCACCGTGCCATGATGCTCTTCGACGTGGACTGGCTTTACGAAAAGGAGCGCACCGACGACTTCAGCGATTCCCTGTCGACATGGACCACATTCAACTACCTCAAGGGCATCAAGGGCCATTGCTCCTACAACCGCATCGACGGAGTCGGCCTTGAGCCGCATCCCGACAGGCCCGGCGCGCAGGTGCTCCATCTGCGTTATGAAGACGACGATCGTCTTGTCAGCCCGGTGCGCGGCGCCGTGTGGAATTTCCCGGCCATGCAGCGCGGACGCTTCACGACGAGCCTGCGTATCCCCGACGGATGCGAGCAGGTATCGCTTCTTCTCAATGACCGCTGGTTCAATCCGTCCGACTCCGTGGCCTGCCATGAAGCGATCTATTCGCTCCCGCTCGATCGCCGGCAGCTCGGCATCAATGATGACCGGTGGCACGAGATATCGCTTGAATGGGATCTCGCCGGCGATACTCCGTCCAAAGCCCGTCTGCGGGTCGACGGACGCCTCCGGCGAATACGGTTGCCGCAGCTCAACTTAAGCAGCGATGGCATCAGCTACGTGCACTTCATCGCACTCCCCGCATCAGCCGCCTCACCGGGCATCTATGTGGAACGCGTGAAAGCCGAGGCACGATAGCGCTACCTCATTCACTCGGGCCGGCTCAGTCCGGCCAGCTCCAGCAGACGCTTTACTACGGCCGGATCATCCAGCAGCTTCCGCAGCTGACCGATGATCCGGTCGTAGTCATCTTTCTCATGCGAGTTTTCGTAAATGCTCTTGAGCTCTATGAGGGCAAGCCCTATCGCGCACAGAGTCGTAAACAGAGGCAACGGCGGAAGCGAAGGGCCGTCGGACACAGCCAGAAACAGGAGTGCGCCGCACACCATCGCGTCGATGAGAGTCATCGCGAAGAGCAATACGTAATATCGCCCCGCTTTCTCCACCGATCGGCGCAGACCGCCAGACGTGCGCTTCTCCTTCAGGCGCCGGGCCTTCAGTATGCCGCTGCGCAGGTCGGCAAGCACGGCAAGCATCACACACGCATAGTCTAAAGCCACCAGAGCCGCTATCCATCCAAGGCGCGATATTGTGGCATCAGGAATTATATTCATTATTCGTCTTTTTTTGCAAAATTGTATAAATTTTCCGTCAAGATTGCAATTGCAAAAAAATTGTCTGAATCTATATTCATTTTTATCCACCCACGAAAAAACAGACACAACGCAGTGTTGTGTCTGTTTCATTACAGGTGTTTTTTATTTTGTTTTCTGCTCCTTCTCCAGTGCCTTTTTCCTTCTGCTCACCATTCCGCCGATTTGCCCGGTCTCCCGGGATGACAGTGCCTTCCATCC
>CALHWU010000046.1 GCA_938039795.1 uncultured Muribaculaceae bacterium | reverse complement strand
TCCTATGAACAATACAATCAAAACGGCAATCGCCCAAAAGAGAAGAGTCTGCGAGTCGATCGCCGCATAACGGCTGCGGTCAAGAGCGCTGACTCCCATAAAGGTAAATGCAGCCCCCGATGCTGAAGAGCGGAAAGCCCAGACCAGGCCGCCGCTTACCAGAATTACACCGACAATCAGTAAAAGCTCGTTAACTCCCATAGCTCAAGACATTTTATGCCATTCCGACTGTATCCATATATCATATTCAACTATAATATTCAACATCCCGAAACGTAAAGATGCGATTTATCATTTTACAAAAGTAACATTTTCCCGTCACTAAAAACGCCCGTTTTTCATTTCTTCACATATTTTCCCGAATCTTAGAGATTGTCTAAAAATTATGTAACTGTTAAGCAGACGCGTTGAGGTAGTCTTTCCGAGATAAAAAGCCTTCTGCTTAAGCAAGCAATGGTATGCACATAATCAGTTGATTTTGCGAAATATAGATACGATTTTATTTGGTCATGTCAAATAAAATTCGTATCTTCGTATCTGTGAAACAACAGGTTAACGACATAACAGAAGCGCTTCGCGGACTGTCCGCGCAGATTGAGTCGATGCAGAAAACCATCGATTCTCAACACTCGACTATATGTCAGATTAACCGAAATGGACAGGCTCAACTCAAGAAAATAAAGACTCTGGAACGGATGCTGAAGAAGAAAGACAAGGAGAATGCAGAACTTCGCAAGCGTCTTTCAAAATACGAGGAACCTCCGAAGAACTCGGGCAACAGCAGCACTCCACCGTCAAAGGAATCGATGAAGGATGAAATTGTCCGTCGCACCAAGTCTCTTCGCAAGCCTTCGGGGAAGAAACCCGGCGGTCAGCCCGGCCATAAGGGAAATACGTTGGAAATGACAGCCTCCGCAGACAGGATAGTGGAAGAAAGTGCTGAAACCTGCGATGCTTGTGGAGATTCTTTAGAGGGATGCGACATAGAGCTTGATTACATCACTCAGATAATATCCCTGCCGGAGCTTAAGCCCCTTATAACGGAGGTACGCCATTATGTCAAGGTCTGCCGCACATGTGGCAAGCGTGTCAGGCCACACACGGAACGCCGCCGATCGAATGCCGTAGTATATGATGCGTCCGTCAAAGGTCTTGTCGTCTATCTGTCCACGGTACAGTTCCTGCCGTATAACCGGATAGCCTCGTTTTTCAAGGAGGTGTTCGGGTTGGAAATCAGTCAGGGGTCGATGGTCAACTGGATCAACGAGGCTAAACGGGCTGCCGAACCCGCCATCGAGAAAATCAAAGAGTATATAATGCAGTCGGCGGTTGTCGGCTTCGACGAATCCGGCTGTTACTGCAACAAACGCCTTGACTGGGCATGGATAGCGCAGACCGTATATTTCACTTTGGTATTCCACGGCAAAAGCCGCAAGGGGCAGGAACTTGAAGACCGGTTCGGAGACTCGCTGGAGAGGATGACCGCAGTCACAGACCGTCATAGCGCATACTTCGCGCTTCACTTCCTGAACCATCAGGTATGTCTGGCGCACCTGCTGCGCGAATGTCAGTATCTCAACGAACTTGACAAAGGGCAGCAATGGTCGCAATCGGTGGAAAACCTGCTTCAGGAAGCGATACACGAACGTAATCAGAAACCGACGGAATCCATTGATCCTCAATCGTGGCTGGAGCGACTTGATAAACTCATTGACGAGAATCTGTCGAGACTGAACGAAAAGTTCGCCACGTTCAGGAATGGTCTGCTCAAATGCCGGGATTACATCTTCAACTTTTTGAGAGATCCGGCGATACCGCCTGACAACAATGCCTCCGAACGCGGAATACGGAAGTTGAAAATCAAGCTCAAGAACTCCGGTTGCTTCCGATCCGACCTAGGAGCAGACGCCTTCATGGATCTGCTCTCAATCGTCGAGACAACGAAGAAACACGGAAACTCGCCATACGATGCAATACTCGCCCTTTTCTAAAAGGCGACTATCTCAGCGTGTCCGCTGAACAGTTACTAAATTATACCCGCAGGCACGCTGCATCAAGCTTTTCTTCTCGCTTACATCCCCCACATTATAACCTACTTCTCACAAAACGATTTCGGGATGCAACCGCAGTCACATCCCGAAATCGTTTCGTTTATCAAGCTTTCCGAAACCAGGTTTCAGCAGCCGGCATTACTTGCCACCGATGCTGTCTGAAACAGTAAGGCGAAGACGGCCTTTAGCGCGACGGCGGGCAAGAACTTTGCGACCATCGGCAGTTGCCATTCTTTCACGGAAACCATGCTTGTTAACTCTCTTTCTGTTAGAAGGTTGATAGGTTCTTTTCATTGCGGTATGATGTTTTTGCTTTATTATTCACAATTCGGAGTGCAAATTTAACGGTTTTTTCTGAATTAAACAAACCTTTCAGCGATTTTATCTCCTAAAAATCTTTTACTAAGATATTTAGATTTCATATTTAATCTGCGAGGGCTCCGTGAATAATGTATATTACCGTTCGAAAAACCAACTGTGGTTGAAAATCGACAATCTATCAAGGTCAGATCTAGTGAGGTGCTTGACAGTGATGATATCCGCTGCCTCGAAATCGTTGTCAGCTCTGTTTAACGAGCTGACTCTCACACGCCCCGAGGAGTGTATATAATGGTCGTCGCCAATGTATATTCCCACATGGTTTATACGACCGGTAGCCTTATTGCCGAAAAAAATCAGGTCACCGGCCTGTAGCGTTTCGCCGGAGCCGACTTCCATCCCGACTTTTGCTTGCTGCGAAGCATTTCTCGGTAGAATTACCCCCTGCGAAAGATATGATATTTTTGAAAGTCCGGAACAATCCATTGATTTGGAAGAAGTTCCACCCCACAGATAAGGCACACCCATCAATCTTCTGGCAAAGTCAGTCACGC
>CALHWU010000045.1 GCA_938039795.1 uncultured Muribaculaceae bacterium | reverse complement strand
TTCTCGGCTATTTCGTCCATGCGGCGCGAGCGGATCTGCACCTCCACCCAGTTGCCGTCGGGCCCCATCACCGTAAGATGCAGCGCCTGGTATCCGTTTGCCTTGGGAATGCTCACCCAGTCGCGGGTGCGGTCGGGATGCAGACGGTAGAGGTCGGTGATGGCCGAGTAGATGCTCCAGCATATGGCCTTCTCCTGCGCCGGATCGTCGCAGTCGAAGATGATGCGCATCGCATACAGGTCGTAGACCTCTTCGAAGGGTACGTGTTTCGTCTCCATCTTGCGCCATATCGAGTAGACCGATTTGAGGCGCGCCTTGGCCTCGTAGTGGAGGTTCATCTTGTCGAGCGAATGCTTGATAGGGGTGGAGAAGTCGTTGTAGACCTCCGACCGCCGTGCCTCCGACTGCCTTATCAGTTCCGAAATGCGCTCGTAGGCTTTGGGATGCTCGTATTTGAAGCTCAGATCCTCCAGCTCGGTCTTGATCTCGAAGAGGCCGAGGCGGTGGGCCAGGGGGGCATAGATATATAGCGTCTCGCCGGCGATCTTGTATTGCTTTGCCGGCGCCATGGAGCCAAGTGTGCGCATGTTGTGCAGACGGTCGGCCATCTTTATGAGCACCACCCGTATGTCCTCGCTCATGGTCAGGAGCAGCTTGCGGAAGTTCTCGGCCTGGGCCGAGGCCTGCTCGCCGAATATGCCGCCGGAGATCTTTGTGAGGCCGGCTACGATCTGAGCTATTTTCTTGCCGAACAGGTGCTCTATATCCTCCACGGTGTAGTCGGTGTCCTCCACCACGTCGTGGAGCAGTGCGGCGCATATTGACGTGGAGCCCAGGCCGATCTCCTGGCTCGCTATCTTGGCCACTGCTATGGGATGGAGTATGTAGGGCTCGCCTGAACGGCGGCGTATTCCACCGTGGGCTTTCTTGGCGAAACGGAAGGCTCTCTCGATGATCTCCACTTTCTTGCGGTGGTTGCTCTTCAGATATCCCTGAAGGACATCCTGAAATTCGCTTTCTATCAGGCGGTCTTCCTCTTCGGGTGTCATGCTGTATTGCTTTTCTGGCTCCATAAGGCGATGGTGGTTTGCGACGGGCACTATTACCCAATTACAAAATTACTTTTTTTTAATCATATTTGCAACATGGCATCCTCTCCGCGGCAACGCTGATTATGCTGAAAAATACTAAATGGCGGGAAAATGGGGGCGATGTCAATAATTTTTACTAACTTTGCGTGATTTTTTGCAGACAAGACTTTGAAGCAACAGAAATTTAGAACCCCGATATGTTAAATCCAATCAAGAAAACCATCGCCCTGCCCGACGGTCGTGAGATTACACTCGAGACCGGCAAGCTGGCCAAGCAGGCCGATGGAGCGGTAGAGCTGCGCATGGGCAACACCATGCTCCTCGCCACGATAGTCTCCGCCAAGGAGGCCGGCGAAGGAGTCGATTTCATGCCCCTGCAGGTAGAGTACAAAGAGAAATATTCAGCGTTCGGACGCTATCCAGGCGGCTTCCTCAAGCGTGAGGGACGTGCATCCGACTATGAGATACTCACCTCCAGGCTTGTCGACCGCGTGCTCCGCCCGCTGTTTCCCGACAATTATCACGCCGACACGTTTGTAAATATCACACTGTATTCGACCGACGGAGTAGATATTCCCGACGCTCTCGCCGGACTCGCAGCCTCGGCTGCCCTCGCTGTCAGCGACGTGCCTTTCAACGGCCCCATCTCGGAGGTGCGTGTGGCCCGCGTCGACGGCCAGTTTGTGATAGATCCCACCTTCGAGCAGCTTGAGAAAGCCGACATGGAGCTGATGGTGGGCGCCACCTACGATAATATCATGATGGTGGAGGGAGAGATGAACGAGGTGTCGGAAGCCGACCTTCTCAACGCCCTCCGCGCCGCCCACGAGGCCATCAAGACCCAGTGCAAGGCCCAGATGGAGCTTGCCGAGGAGGTGGGCCGCGCCAAGCGCGAATATTGCCACGAAGTCAACGACGAAGAGCTCCGCAAGGATGTCCACGACAAGTGCTACGCCAAAGCCTACGCCATAGCGCAGGCCGGCAGCGCCGACAAGCACTGGCGCCAGGACAGCTTCGACGCTATCTGCAACGAATACATCGAATCGCTCCCCGAAGAGGAGCGCGAGGAGAAGACCCCGCTGGTGAAGCGCTACTATCACGACGTGGAGCGCGAAGCCGTGCGTCGCTGCATCCTCGACGAGGGCGTGCGTCTCGACGGCCGCAAGACCACCGACATCCGCCCCATCTGGTGTGAGGTCGACTATCTGCCCGGCCCCCACGGATCGGCAGTGTTCACCCGCGGTGAGACACAGTCGCTCGCTACCGTCACCCTCGGCACCAAGCTCGACGAGAAGCTCGTCGACGACGTGCTCAACCAGGGCCACGAGCGCTTCCTCCTCCACTACAACTTCCCTCCCTTCTCCACCGGTGAGGCCAAGGCACAGCGCGGCGTCGGACGCCGTGAGATCGGCCACGGCAATCTCGCCCACCGCGCCCTCAAGCGCATGTTCCCTGAAGGCTTCCCCTACTGCTGCCGCATAGTCAGCGACATCCTCGAGAGCAACGGCTCATCGTCGATGGCCACCGTATGCGCCGGCACTCTCGCACTGCTCGACGCCGGCGTGAAGATGAAGAAGCCTGTCAGCGGCATCGCCATGGGACTCATCACCGACACCGACAGCCCCAAATACGCCATCCTCTCCGACATTCTCGGCGACGAGGATCATCTCGGCGACATGGACTTCAAGGTGACCGGCACACGCGACGGCATCACTGCCACACAGATGGATATCAAGTGCGACGGACTCTCCTACGAGATACTTGAGCGCGCCCTCAACCAGGCACGCGACGGACGCATGCACATACTCGACATCATCGAGCAGACCATACCCCAGCCCCGCGAGGACTACAAGCCCCACGTGCCCCGCATCGTCACCATGCTCATACCCAAGGAGCTTATCGGCGCTGTCATCGGCCCGGGCGGAAAGGTCATCCAGGGTATCCAGGAGGCCAGCGGCGCCACAGTCAGCATCGACGAGATCGACGAGGGCGGCTATATCGAGGTGGCAGCGGCCAACAAGGCTGCCATCGACAAAGCTCTCGAGATGATCAACGCTATCGTGGAGCTCCCCGAAGAGGGCAAGACCTACACCGGCAAGGTGCGCTCGATACTCGAATTCGGAGCATTCGTGGAGTTCATGCCCAACCGCGACGGACTCCTCCACATCTCCGAGATCTCATGGAACCGCCTCGAAAACATGGAGGCCTCCGGTCTCAAGGAGGGTGATACCGTAGAGGTGAAGCTCATCGAGATCGACAAGAAGACCGGCAAATACCGTCTCTCGATGCGTGCCCTTCAGCCAAAGCCCGAAGGATACGTAGAGCGCGCTCCCCGTGGCGATCGCCCGCGCCGTGAAGGCGGCGACCGTCCCCGCAGGGAGGATGGTGACCGTCCCCGTCGCGAAGGCGGCGACCGCGGACCACGCGGCCCGCGCCGTCAGAACTAAGATAGAAAATACTTTTCTCATAAAGGTTGCCTGCCATCAGGCAGACAACAAGCCACAAGCAGACGGACAGTCGTGATGATTGCCCGTCTGTCTTTTTTACGTATATTTGCAGAATGAAAGCAATCATGATCGTCATAATAGCTGCTTTGTCGCTGTGCTTGGCGCTTGGCTCATGCCATGGCAAGCGGACTTCAGACTATAGACTTAAAATGGCCGACGCCATAATGAACAGTACGCCTGATTCAGCACTCGCCCTGCTGAAAACGATCAATCGCGACAGTCTTGATGAAGAACTACAGGCTTGGCACGCATTATTATATACGAAGGCCACAGATAAGTGTTACAGACCTATTGCTGACGACTCGCTGATCTGCCGGGCAGTCGATTATTACACGGATAGAGGCGACAGTCTTGAGGTGCAGTCGCTTTTCTATCATGGATACTATTATTCAACCCACAAAGTAGCGGACACGGCACTCGTCGTGTTGAGCAGAGCTTATGAGACCGCGCTTTCGGCACATGATTGCTTCTATGCGGGGATGAGTGCAAGAGAAATCTCGAACGTCTACCGTCGGCTGCTTATGATCAGCGAGGGATTGAAATGGGCAAGGATTGCAAAACAGTTGTTTTACAAAGGAGGTAAAACCCTTCATGCGTCATGGATGGATGACATTATTGCCAATGGCTTGATCTTCATCGGAGACTATGAGGCCGCGGGTTGCTTACTTGATAGCATGAGCCATATTGGATTATATGCTGACCGTAATTTCCATTGCAATACGTTGCTTAATAAGGTTGATCTGGCAATGCAACTTGATGCGTTTGAGGAGGCTCTTGCCCTATACGACTCTCTGGCTATAAACCGACATGAATTTAAGGCTCATGATCGTCTCAATCAAGCTAAAGCATCCTTAATGACGGGTAGATATAGGCAGGCAGATAATTTTTTGGGCAGGGCATTTTCGTTAACAATGTCCAATGCAGATTCTCTTTACGCCTGTAAATTGAGCAGCCTTGTAGCTGCGACTCAGCAAGATTACTTGAAAGCATATGATTTATCGTGTGCTTTTGCTGATGAATTAATGAAAAGCGACGGCAGGAGGCTTACTAATCCACAGACAATTCTGTTGACCGATAATTACAGACTTAAAGCCGAAAATCATCGACTTCAGGCGCAAAGGAATCATAACGCTGTGATTGTATTGATTGCATCCTGTGTATTGATGGCGATATTTATAATTATGCTATGGTATATTTATAGGTCTCGTCTGGCATGTAAGAGGCTTGAAGTCGAGAAACTCATGGCCGAATCGCAGACGCTGCGTGACGACCTTTCACTAAGTAACTGCCGTGTCGACGAAATGGAGCGAAATGGAGCGACTATGAAGCAGGCAATCTGCGATATGGCTGCGGAGTATGCCATGGAGATCCGCGGTCTGTTCACACGACATCTCGATCTGATCAACAATATGTATGACATCTGGTATCACAACAAGGACAACACATCGCGTTCCAACCGTTTCTATAAAGAGATTATCTCGATGCTTGAAAAAATGGGACAGATCAAGGTAATACAGGATCTGGCTGAAATCATCAATCGTTACGATGACATGTGGGTTGATAGGTTCAGGAAGGGATATCCTGATCTTCGCGAAGTAGAGTATCAACTTGCAATTTATCTATATGTTGGTTTTCGACCAAGTACAATAGCTGTGTTGACTGAACGCGAACACACCAGCAGTGTACATGCTGCCAAGCATAAACTCAAGCAAAAACTGCAGGAACAGAATCCCAATGCTTATGAACAGCTTGCTTCAAGGCTGTTTTGATTAATGTATTGCGCTGAATAGTAGCTGATTGAGTTAGTTTGATGGTTTAACATATTGAATGCCAATGTGTTATATAAACGGTTAGGCCATGGTTAGATTTTTCTATCTCTCACGCTTTGTAAAATCTTGGATTACAGTATGATGCGCGGTGCTCCGGTTAGATGGAATTAGGTTGTGAAATTTGGAGGAATATGGCAATTACCCCTAATTTTGCATCCAGATAAACCACTCAAATATGAAAAAAATTCTAACAATTTTGATTCTCTCCATTATCGGAGCTATCTCAATGCCTTTCCAGGCAAATGCCGGACAGGAGGGTGATCCCAAAGAAATACAATTCAATCCTGAAAAAGATGGTTTGAACAATCATCCTAAAATGCCGGCATACTGCCCGGTATATGGCACGATGTCGGATGGTGTTCTCACTGTATACAGTAAGACTGAAGGCGAGGCCTCGATATTTGTTGTCAGCCAGACGGGTGTCAATATAGCTTCTGAACAGTGCGACGATCTGGCCGCCGGATACAGCATAATTCTTCCAGATGATATGGCCGGATTAACGGTCAGTGTCATATTTAACGGAAAGACTTATTCCGCCACTCTCTGATGCGATTGTTCATGCGCTTTTCGTATGTAATAATGTCTCTTATTCTTGTCATGATGACCTCTTGCAGAGGGCGTCTTGATAAGGAACGTGAGGTGTTGTCGTCGTTACTTGGCCGCGAGATTATAATTCCCGATAGCCTTGAATGTCGTATTCAAGACATCCCTGTCGACTATGATATGAATGATGCCGATTACAAGATCATAACCTACATTGACTCTGCCGGATGTGTGCCTTGTCGTATGAAACTCTCGGCGTGGAAAGAGGTCATAAATGAGTATAATGGCATTTCTAATTCAGACATTGAATTTCTGATGATAATTAATGCATCGGCAAAAAGCAGGGATCTTAAAATCATACTTAATCAGTACGAGTTTCCACATAGAGTGTTATTTGATCCTAGTAATAAGTTTCATGATAGTAACGCGTTGTCGGGTGACGATAACTTCCAAACCTTTTTAGTTGACTCTAATAACCACATCGTGGCCGTAGGTAATCCTGCTGACAATCCAAAAGTCAGGGTGTTTTATAAAAAGGTCATATTGAATGGAGAGGAGGAAGAAAAATGTACTGCACATCTTTGTGAACGACCGGTAGAAGCGTTAGGTGCCGTCTATTGTGGCGATACTGTGATTAAACAGTTTACGTTAAGAAATAACTCACCAGATACGTTGACTTTGCAAGGATTGATCCCATCCTGTGATTGTGTGAATGTGTCCGCATCAAATGATACTTTTTATCCGTGGACCACATCGACTGTCACTGTGAGCATCGCTATGGATTCAATTCCCGGAACATTCAAAAAAACAGTCGATGTATACTATAATGAAAAAGAATCCAGGGAGTGTCTGACACTTTACGGGTTTAATATCAATAAATTTTATTATTAACAATCTAAAGATTTTCTGTAAATGAAAAAAAATCTTTTAATGCCTTTGGTCGCCGCTGTGCTGTTTGTCGGCATTGGGATGGCTTGCCTTCTTCCAGGCAACGGAGAATCCATATCTTCAGCATGCTTGGAGAATTTGGAAGCTCTCGCCGAAGACGAATCAGGTGAAGTCGTGAAGTGTTTCTGTCGTTCAGATGTGGACGACGCAATTTGTTCCGTAATGGGTGACAAACGTTTTTACTGTGGTGGAAATCCATGTTCATCACATTCCTCGAACTGTCTCTGAAAATAGTCTGATGAAGAATATTTCGATTATTCTTATCCTATCTATCATGATACTGACCGGAGCTTGCGAAAAAGCTTCGGTCAGTAGTCATAGTCATGTCGGCGAAAAGTCCATTATGATTACGGAAATACAGTATGATAGCATTAAAATACCAGCTGATTCAACAAGCATAAGAGGCAATTTTGTGCTAATGGATACTATGCTTTTATTTGTTGATAGACTGTATTGCAAGATTTTTCCTTTCTCGATTTATGATGGGAAGCCGAGTAGACCTGTAGGAGGTATGGGACAAGGGCCTGGTGAGATGGTGGGAGTAATATGCGGATCTGCTATTTCACCTGCCGATACGTTGATGTGGATACTTGACGCCTCAAACGGCGTATATGAATATTCACTTCGATCGGGAAGCATAGTTTTTCTTACACAACTGGATTTTTCGTGGGATAAGGCAGACCGTAACAATTACGAGTCGACGTCAGTCTACAACACAATGCAGATGACTAGCTTCGGCGTGACGGTAGCTGATATGGGTAACGGCAAAGTTTTGTATCCACTATCTCTTGTTGATCAGTTTCTTGACGAGATGAATGTCGAACGTTATAAAAAAGGTCATATCCTTGGTGTAGTCGATAAAAACACATTGAAAGTGGAGAAAGTTATAGGATCAATGGCCTCGTACTATCAGGATACTCCTATCCCATTATTTGAGTTTTTCGACTATGCAGTGAACTATAGTGATTCCATTCTCTATGTCAGTCATGCGCCTGATTCGCTCATTTATTGTTATAAATATCCTGACTCATTGCTCTACGTAATAGGATTTGAACCCGAAGGGTTGCATCGTGATTTTACAGTTGGTTATGATTTGGGTAATAGAATATTAAGGAAAGAAATATTGCATACGAGTGTTAATACCGGGCTTTATTATGATGCGACTGACAAGCTGTTGTTCCGTACCTCTATCACTGATTATGTCACGGGTAATGTAGTCGTTCAGATCTATTCTGACAATAATCTTATAGGTGAAGTCAATGCTCCTCCATTCTTCCATTTGCTTGGTCGGATAGATGACCGATATTATGCCGTTAGATCTAGACCAGTAGAGACGGATGACGAAGAGGTGTATTTTATTCTTTATAGTTTCAGCCGATTGCGATTGGATAACTGAAATGTACTCGCTGAAAATGAGCCTTCTTCCGGATACGGCTGCGGATATGCTGCGTACGAATGGGATAACGATTTTTGGGAAGACACCAAGAATTTCTCAAAATGTATACGGGGATGTCCGGAATAGAGCGGAACCTCACCTAAATATATCATGTGTGATTAAAAGACGTCGTAAATGCAGATGAGTCATATAACCTGCATAAAAAACAGAAGGCGCTGTGCCAAATATTGAATTTTGACACAGCGCTATTTACAAAAAAAACATGTTATATAATATGAGGAGAATTTCTTTTGCCGCGGCAGCTTTGGCCGCATTGATGATGTCGTGTTCGGGCGGAGGCAGGGAGGTCGTCGACGAAGCCGCAATACCTGTCGACAGGGCCGAACTGACCGCTGTGGCACTTGATGACAGCACGATGTTTCCGACAGATCTCGTGCTTATGTCAGATTCAATCCTTGCGGTTCATGAGCGCAAGAATCAGACCGGGTTCATGACGATATACAACACCAACACTCAGCAGCCGGTGGCTGCAGTGGGCGTAATCGGAAAGGGACCCGATGACTTCGTCAACCCGAGATTATTGCATTGCCTGAATACCGAAAAGGAATTCTATATAGGCGATGCGAAAAAGATCGTATGTTTTTCAGCCGACTCTTTGTCCGCCGAAGGTTATAGCGGGAATAAAATCATGTCATTGCCGTCAGATGCAATGTTTTATAATTACATTCTGATCAATAATGATTCACAGTTGGTGTACAGCCAGACCGGCGAACACCCGATATCACGCTTCAGCAAATCAACCCGGGAGCTGACCTTTACAGACTATTGGCCCGATGTCGACTGGGCAGAAGGGTCGGACTTTATAAGGAATATGGAGGTGTTCGCCAACTGCATGACGTCGGCAGGCAACGAAATCGCCATCGCGTATCACAACTGGAATGTGATCTCCATTATTGACAGCGACGGTGGCAGGCGTGCCGAAATTTATCTTCCCGAGTGGGATTACAATAGCGGGCGCATGCATATTGATACCTCTGCCGGCAATCTTGTTTTCGACAATGACGCCAGGATCTTTTTCACGAAGATAAAGTCTGACGCCGGTCATATTTATGCATTGGACTGGGCGGCGACAAAGGAGCAGATCAGAAACGGCGAGGCCGGTTCATCCATATACGTGTTGGACTGGGATGGCAACATCATCAGGAAAATAGTCTTCGGAAGGAGCGTGTCAAACTTCTGCATTAAGGACGGCACGATTCCTTATGTGACAGCCATAGGCGACGATGGCGAAGTGCACGTGTTCGGCTGCAGGCTGACGGCGGAGTGATTCGTCCGAGGAATTATAAATTACAGCGGGGCCGCGCCGGGTGGATTATAGTCCATCGCGGCGCGGCCTCGCTGTAGGGGGACGGTGCGGATCAGTAGCCGGTGTAGGTATGGGGGGAGAGGCGGCGCAGCTCGGCCTTTACCTCGGGGCTTACGGCGAGGGTGTCGATGAAGGCGGCGATGCTCTCGGCGGTCACCTTGGCGTTGGTGCGGGTGAGCTGCTTGAGGGTCTCGTAGGGATGCGGATATCCCTCGCGGCGCAGTATGGTCTGGATTCCCTCGGCCACTACCGACCACATCGAGTCGAGATCGCGGTCGATCGCCGGCTGGTTGAGGATCAGTTTCGACAGACCCTTGAGCGTGCTCTCCACGGCGATGACAGTGTGGGCCATGGGGACGCCGACGTTGCGGAGCACTGTGGAGTCGGTCAGGTCGCGCTGCAGGCGCGATACGGGGAGCTTCGTAGAGAGATGTCCCAGTATGGCGTCGGCTATGCCGAGATTGCCTTCGGAGTTCTCGAAGTCGATTGGATTGACTTTGTGGGGCATTGCCGATGAGCCGACTTCGCCCTCCTTGATACGCTGCTTGAAGTATTCCATCGAGATATACTGCCAGATGTCGCGGTCGAGGTCGACTATGATGGTGTTGACGCGGCGCATGGCGTCGAAGAGGGCTGCCAGATTGTCGTAGTTGGAGATCTGTGTGGTCAGCTTCTCGCGCTCTATGCCGAGGCTTTCGCTAAGGAATCTGGCGCCGAAAGCCTGCCAGTCGATTGTGGGGAATGCTGTCAGATGGGCGTTGAAGTTGCCGGTGGCGCCTCCGAACTTGCCGCTGATTGCCACGGCCTTGAGCGACTGGAGCTGTGTGCGCAGACGGTAGGCGAACACGCCGATCTCCTTGCCCAGGCGTGTGGGCGATGCGGGCTGTCCGTGGGTCTTGGCGAGCATGGGTATGTCGGCCCATTCGGCGGCCATGCGGTCGAGCTCCGCCTGCAGGCGTTCCATCAGGGGTAGATATACGTTGTGGAGAGCCTCGCGGATCGACATCGGCACTGCCGTGTTGTTGATGTCCTGCGACGTCAGGCCGAAATGGATGAACTCCTTGTAGGCCTCAAGTCCGAGAGCGTCGAAGCGCTGCTTGAGGAAGTATTCCACGGCTTTGACGTCGTGATTGGTGGTGCGCTCAATCTCCTTGACTGCTGCGGCATCGGCTTCGGTGAAGCCGGTGTAGATGGCGCGCAGGGCCGGAAATACCGAGTGGTCGACTCCCGCAAGCTGCGGCAGTGGTATCTCGCACAGGGCGATGAAGTATTCCACTTCCACTCTGACGCGGTAGCGTATCAGGGCGTATTCCGAGAAATAGTCGGCGAGAGGCTCGCACTTGGAGCGGTAGCGTCCGTCGATCGGAGAGATTGCTGTAAGTGTGTCGAGTTGCATTGTTATGATGATATGATTGATTGTTCGGTCAGTGTATGCGCGACACATTGCCAAGGGCTATGCGCATTATGGCTGTGGTGTCGCTTACTATATGGTCGGCGTGATGTCGCTCCAGCTCTTCGCGCGAGCGGAACCCCCACGTCACTCCGCATGATTCCACGCATGCACGGAAAGCTGTGTCCATGTCCACTCCCGAGTCGCCGACGTAAAGCACCTCGGCTTTGGGCGTAGGATGGTCCGCCAGGATTTCGAATACTATCGAGGGGTCGGGCTTGGTAGGCACTCCCTCACGGTGTCCCTCCACGGCCACCCAGGGCACGTCGGGGAAGAACGTGCTGACGAGTTTTGCTGTGGCTTCCTGATATTTGTTGGAAGCTACGGCTACGCTTATCCCCTCTGCCGTCAGATCGGCCAGCAGCTGTTCGATGCCAGGATAGGGCCGCGTGGTGTCTGCGCAGTGCTCGCCGTAATATTCCGTGAAATGGCGGTGCATCGCCTCTATCGTGGCTTCGCTGCGCTCCTCTTCGGGGAGGGCGCGCTCTATCAGTTTGGTCACTCCGTTGCCTACCAGCATCGGGTAGACGCCGAGCGGATGGGTCTTGAATCCCATCGCGCTGAGAGCGTGATTTGTAGCCCGGGCAAGATCGCCGATGGTGTCGAGCAGGGTGCCGTCGAGGTCGAATATGACAAGTCGTTTCATATGTCGGAATGTTATTTTAAGAAATGTCCCTGACGGAAGGAATCGCCGTCAAAACCGTGTATGAAGAATTGGCCATGGAGCGCGTCTGCATGCCGCAGCATTTTTGATAGACGGTTGCCGGTGCCTCTGTCGAGCACTTTCTGCTGCCTGTCGACTATCACCCATCTGAACTCTGGGGAAACTTCCAGGCGTGAGTTGGGATTCGTGGCCGACAGGTCGATCTTCAGCTCCCGGGCGTTGCGCAGCTCGCGGGCTATATCCTTGCAGTTGGCCGACTGTTCATCAAGATACTCCGCAGAGCCTGTAGCGCCTATGCCCTGCCGGTATAGGCCGGCGAGGCCGAGCCATCCGCCAGGGCTGTCTTTCGAGGCGGCCGCGCTGTATAGTTCAAAAGCTTTTTCCAGATCGGGCGTGATGCCGAATTTGCCGTTTTCGTATATCATTCCCAGCATCGACAGCGAATCGCCGAATCCCATGGCGGCGCTTTTCTCCAGGAGCCGTATGGCGCCTGATCCGTCACTGTCGACAGCGTGGCGGCAGGCTTCGATATGGATAAGCAGAGCCTCCATGAGCCGATCGTCGGCCGACGCCGCCGCTGTGTCATTTTCAGGCACGACGGTTATCTTTTTCGGGGGTGCGGCCGCGATGCGCTGTAGCAGCCGCGAAATGGATTCGTCGAAATACTCGTCGGTGAGGAGTTTGGTCTGCTGGATCGTTTTGAGAAAATGAAGGCTTTCCGGGAGGTCGGCCGGCCACTTGTCATAGTTGGAGTCGATTGCAAGCGGTATGATCGTGCATCCGGCCTCTTTGGCCCGGTTTATCTCTATCGCCACCCAGTCGCCGTCAGCGGCACAGCGTGTGAGCGAATCCGGCGAGAGCACCAGCACGAATACCCGGCACTGGTCGATGGCTGTATATATTTTATCGTTGAATACCCCGTCGCGAAGCGAGCTGTAGTCGAAAAATACGTTGTATTTCCCGGCATTTCTGAGCGCAAGCTGAACGGTGCGGGCTACGTCGCGCCCGTCGGCCCGCCGGTAACTGATGAAGATGTCGGTCGTTGAATCCATTCGGCAAATATACGTATTTTTACGGTAAGTGACAGCTCAAATCCGGTATATAATGCATGCTGTTATGGCTGTGCGGAGATTTTTTACAGTCTTGTGCCATGTAGTCTGCTCCGGGTCAGAACGGGTAGCCTACGGAGAAGTGGAATGTGGCGTCGCGGCCCCAGCGGGGATGGATTATGGGCCAGTGCTCGCGGTCGGCTGCCGGGTCGTGGGCCTTCATGCCGAGGTCGAAGCGGAGCAGGAAGTAGGTGAAGTCCATGCGGAGGCCTATGCCGTAGCTCGCCGCAAGCTGTTTCCAGAATGTCGAGAAATGGAACATGCCTCCGCGCTGGTTTTCGTAGTTGTGGATTGTCCAGATGTTGCCCATGTCGGCAAACAGAGCTCCCTCAAACACCCAGAAGAGTTTCATGCGGTATTCAACGTTGAGGAGCAGCGAGATGTCGCCGCACTGGTTGATGAAGTCGGTGACGGAATTGCGCGAGTCGTAGCTGCCGGGGCCGAGCGTTCGCACTCCCCAGCCTCTGACACCGTTGGCTCCTCCGGCATAGAAACGTTTCTCGAAAGGCATCGCCCGCGAGTTGCCGTAGGGCACTCCTATGCCGGCGCCGACGTGAAACGCCACGCTGTGGCGGTCGGCGAAGTTGCGGGCTATCGAGTAGTCGACCTCCGCCTTGGCATATTGCGAGTACTGTATGCCGAAGAGGCGGTATACTCCGTTGTGTTTCTTCTCGTGGGTGAGCGACGAAAGGGCGTATAGAAGATTTCCGGCCACCTCGCCTGAGGCGCGCAGCGAGTATACTACCGGTTGCTGTTTGGGTCGCCGGGTTGTGGCGGAGGCTATGCGGCGGTTGGTGCGGTAGAAAGTGTAGCCCGAGCGCATGATGAAGTGATCCTCGTAGCTGTAGCGGAGCAGGGGGTTGGATGGCGCTATCTGGTTGATGAAGTCGATGGTGCTCTCAGGCAGATAGACGTAGTTGATGTCGACCAGATCGAAAGTGCGCCGTTCGCGTCCGGCACGTGCGCTCCACTTGTATTTCCAGGCCGCGCCGGCTATGATGCGGGTGTATTCGGGCCGTTCCTGATAGTTCATCGACAGGGCCAGTTCGGTTGTGGCCTTGATGCGGCGCTTGTATTCATGGGAGAGGAATGGGAAGAGGAAGCGGGGGAATGTCAGTCCTGCCTCGCCGGCAAACTCCGTATAGCGGTTGTTGATCAGTCCCGACAGATTGCCCGAGAGGCTCTCGTAGTTCATGCGGAATTTTGCCGTGAAGAGATTCGATGCCCGTCCTACGTCGCGGTGCTGATATGTGACGCCCACGCCGAATCCGAGGTCGCCTTCGGAGTTGGTGCCTTCGAGTTCGAGCGTGGCTCCCTGCTTCTTGTTGCGCGTCAGATATACGTAGGCGTCGAGCCACTGGCTCCCGTCGATCGGAGCCGATACGGGCTGCATCTCTATATTGATGGATCGCAGTATGCCGAGCTGTGCGAGCGCCTGATATGTGAGGTCGACCTCGCGTGTGGAGTAAAGCTGTCCGGGCTGTATGAAGCATTTCTCCTCAAGGGTCGAGGGGCGGATATAGCGGTCGCGGCCGTATACTACGTTTATGTCCCCGTGGCTAACGGTGTCGCGCTGCCACGAGCGGTCGGAATTGGGGGCATAGTCGGTGATGAACCATACTGTCCTGACTCTGTAGGTCAGATGCGACATGGAGCCCCCATCAGCGCCCGGGGAGGGGAGAGGAGCTGTCGTGACGGCGCCCTGTTGCAGTGGTTGTCTCACCACCATTGTCACATCTACATCGAGGGAATTCTCTGCTGTATCGGCGATGTAGGAAATATAATCCTTGACAAAAGCATAATAGCCGTGATTGCGCAGGCGCTGGGTCACCAGCGAGCGCTCTTCGTCGAGGCGGTCACGGTCGAATGCCTCACCCGGCTTCAGGGTCAGAAGAGCCGAGTCGGCAAGGAGTATGCGGGCAATGGCTGTGTCGGCTATGTCGTAGTCCACGCGCGAAATGCGGTGGCGCGGACCTGTATTCACGAGGTAGCTGACGTCCATGCGGCGCCGCGCAGTGTCGGCTATTGTGTCTATATCCACCTTCGCCTGCATGAATCCGCGGTTGACCAGTGCGAGTCGCAGCTGCCTCCTGGATGCGTCTGTAAGATCGGAGCTGTAGATCACCGGAGGCTGTCCGAGCCGGCGGAGCCAGCGGTTGTACCATCGCGTGGAGTCGCGCCCCGACAGGCTGTAGGTGGCGAGCTGAAGCTTGAGAAATCCAAGCACCTTATGGTTGGGAGCTTGCCGTAGGTAGTTGACGAGCTCGGTGCTTCTCACCTCTTCGTCGCGGTTTCCGCCGATGCTGTCAGGAGTCTGCGTGATGACTATATCGGCGTTGTCGAGCAGATACTGGCCTTCCGGCACGTGTTTCACCGGGCTGCAGGCGCACGCCAGCCACAGCGCTGCGAGCGCCGTGGCTGTACGGGTCAGTATGCTGCGGATTATTGTCACTGTCGGGATCTTCTCTTTAACCGACTGCAAAGTTAGCAAACTCAGCCCACCGGTGCAAGTGGCTTTTGATTGCTGTCAGGGCGGCAGACTCAAATGCTCTCAGAATTGTTGGGTTAAAAATGAAAGAATTGAACAAATATTGTAAAGTTGTTGTAAATGTAATATATCCGTGGTATATTTGCATGGATTAATAACATGAATATGGATATAGCATTAAAGAAAAATCAGAGTTTCCGGTTGTCAGTCGACCTGATTAATCGGCTCAGACTGCTTGCCAAGGGACAGAATCGCAGCCTTAACAATTATGTAGAGACTCTGCTTCTTGAGGCGGCTTATCACGAACCTAATTCCATCACACTGGCTGCTATGAAAGAAGCAGAAAGTGGAATATTGCGTAATGAGCCGGCTCTTGATCTGAGTTCTGTTCAGGCTATGGAAAAATCCATGGGCTTATGAAAAAACTTAAACCTACGGGGCAATATAAGAAAGATTACAAACGTTTCCGTAATAATCCGCGTAAAGTTGAAAAACTTTTTAGGATTCTTGAACTTCTGCAGAATGAATTGTCGATACCCGAAGAGAATCGGCCTCATCCCTTGACCGGCGATTATGCCGGGCATATGGAATGCCATATTGAGAGCGATTTTTTGTTGATATGGGTTGATCCGGATACGGATGAAATCACTCTTGTTCGATTGGGTTCCCATTCAGAACTGTTCGGCTAATAGAGTCTTATGATTTCACGAATAAAGTGTGCTGTCTTAAATTATTGCAATTTGAGACAGCACATTTTTGTTGTGGCCGGATGTGAGAAAAGGACGCGGTCAGAAGCGCGGGGGACGGCCGCTGCCGAAACCTCCGCGGCCGCCAGGTCCGCCGGGACCTCGCATGTTGCGGTCGGCCGGCATGTTGCCTTTGCCGAACGTATTGAACTTGTAGCTGACGGTAAGCATGAAGTAGCGGGTGAGATCGTTGACCGATATGTCGTCGATATAATAAGGCGACGGAGTGCGGCTTATGTTTGACCGCTGGTTGAGCAGGTCGTAGGCCTTGAGCGATACGGTCAGCGAGCGGCTGGGCAGGAACTGATAGGAGATTGCTGCGTTCCACATCCACTGGTTCTGGTTGTAGCCTGCCGCGTAGCCTGATGATCCGGAGTAGGTCAGGTCGGAGTTGAGTATGATGCCGATCGGGGTCATATAGTAGGCGTTGAATGTGCCCCCGTAGGTGTGGACGGTCTGGCCGTTGACGCCCGGCAGGGAGTTGTGGGTAGTCTGGAGGCGGTAGTTGGGGCGAAGCTCAAGCTCGATGTTGTCAGGGCGGAAGGCTAATCCGAAACTTTCGGCCACCATCAGCGATCCGGAGCGGTTGCGCATCCCGTTGTTGAAGCCTACGGTGCGGTTGTAGTTGGCAAACAGGTGGTTGCTGATCTGCCAGTATTTGTTGCGGAGAGGCTGGGAGAATATCGACATCACTCTTGCCGACCACACTCCGTTGACGTTTTCGTAGCGGGTGGTCTGCGCGCCGGTCTCGCGGTCGCGGGTGATGTTGCTGACTATCGAGTTCTGTGTCAGCGACAGGTTGGCCATGAGCATTATAGAGCGCTGGAGGGTTGTGTTGAAGTCCTGGAAACGGATATTCATGTTGTGGCTGAACGAAGGATCCAGTGCCGGATTACCGTAGATGATGTTCATCGGGTCCGACATGTCGGGCACAGGCTGCAACTGCGTGAGCGAGGGCTGTGAGGAGCGGCCTCGGTAATGTATGTTGAGCGAGCGTGTTTTGCTGAATTTGTGGCGGTAGCGCAGGAACGGAGCCACGTTGACAACCCATCGCGAGTCGATATTGCGGTCGGAATTGATCAGGTCGATGCTCTTGGACATCTGCGGCACGAGCGATATGCCTCCTTCGAAATTGATGCTCTTGGTCACCTGCCGGAATCCGAGGCGTATATCCTGGTTGAAGTAGTCGTTGCGGAAACGGTTGCTCAGATCGGGGTTGAAGATCAGCTGCGAATAGTCGACGTCGGGATACCCGTCGGGGCCGACAGTCGGAAGCAGCGGATGGTCATAGATCATGTTGTCGGCGTTGTTCCAGCGGTAGCTGAAATTATAGGCGAACGTCAGGAACCGGCCGTTGCGGACGTTGCCGAGCGGCTCTGTCCATGTCAGACGGCTGTTGATGCGGTCGGTCCACGAGTGATCGCGCGCCTCCTGGTCGTAGATGTCGATGGAGTCGTTGAAGAGATAGAAGAGGTTGCGCGAGTAGGTGTTTTCGTGTTCGCGCACGTTGGAGTGGTTGTATTCGGCGCTGACAGAGAACGAACGGCCGCGGTGCTTGCGGAATGAGTGGCTGTAGATCAGTCGTGCGCCGAATTCAAGCGAGTGGCCGTCGGATGCGGCGGTGTTGAAGCTGCGGCTGACCGGAGTGCGCTGACGGTCGCCGGCACGTGTGAGCATTGAGTCAAGGCTCGACGATGAGTTCATGTTGTAGGAGAATGTTGGCCGTAGTTCGAGGGTGTTGAACGAGTCGGGCTTCCACTCCATGCGGAACGTTCCGCTGACATTGTGGCCGCGGTCGCGGGCGTTGCGGGCCGATGAGGCGAACGATGTAGAGTCTGTCTCCAGGTACTGGCGTTCCTGACGGCGGCGCACGTCGCGGTCGGAGTGGCTGTACATGACGTTGCCACCCACGCGGAATATTTCCTTGTTGCCTACGTTGAAGTTTAAGCCGAGCGCCTGCGACGTCGTAAGGCCCTGGCTTCCTCCGAAGCGGCGGAAACGGTTGCCGTTGCTGTCGGTGAAACCGAGCTGGTTGATGTCGTTGAAATTACCGAGCAGAGTTATCTGGTTGCCGTTCCAGAAACGGTTGACGTTGAATTGTCCCAGATAGTGTCCCTGAGTGCCGTATCCGGCCTCTGCGGTGCCGAAATAGCCGTCCTGCATCCCTTTCTTTACCGTAAGGTTGATCACAGTCTCGTCCTCGCCGTCATCCACTCCGGTCAGTCGCGCCAGATCGCTCTTGCGGTCTACCACCTGAAGCTTCTCGATCATTTCCACAGGCAGATTCTTGGATGCTACCTTGGGGTCGTCAGCGAAAAATTCCTTGCCTTCGATGAGTATCTTCTTCACCTCCTTGCCGTTGGCTGTGATCTTGCCCTCAGAATCGACCTCCACGCCCGGCAGGCGTTTGAGCAGATCCTCCACTACGGCGTTGGGCTGTGTCTTATATGAACCGGCATTGTATTCCACCGTGTCTTCTTTCACCTTTATTTCGCTTGCCACACCGATTACGGTCACTTCTTGGAGCTCAATCGCGCTCGTCTCGAGTACGATTGGCTCCAGAGTGACACTTTTTGAACCGATCTTTGTGTCTTTGTGTGTTGTGCGGTATCCGATATACAGCGCCTCCACGATATAACTGCCGTTTCTCACTCCCGGGATGGTATAGTTGCCGTCGATATTGGTCTTCACGCCTTTTACGAAAGTCGAGTCTTTGGCGGTCAGCAGCTTTACGGTAGCTGCTACCATCGGTTCGCCGTCGGTGTCGACTATCTTGCCCTTGATGTCATAGGCGTGAGCGGCCGCGGCTCCGAGGATGAGGGCTATCAGTGCTGCAGCGCAGCGGTGGAGGAAATGTATCATCGTTATAGCTTTTTTCGTTAATCCGAATTAATAGACTCTCTGCCGTGACGAAAGTTTAACGGGGTTGAAAAATATGTCAAAAAATAATCGTGCCGGCAGTATGCGGGTGGTGGATTATTGTCGGTTACATCTATTTTAGTTAACTTTGTCGTCATGGATCTGAGAATTTTTCCGCCCGACGAACTGCTGCAGACAGAAGTCGGGCTTCCGCTTTCCAAAAGCATAAGTGCCCGCGCGCTCATACTTGATGCCATGGCCGGAGGCGATGCGGCGTTTGAGGTGGCTGATTGCGACGATACGGCAGCCATGCGCGGCGCTCTGGCAGATACTGCGCCTGAATATGTCAATATCGGCGCGGCTGGAACAGCCATGCGTTTCCTTACGGCATATTTCGCAACATGCCGGGGTCGGGTAGTGAAACTCGACGGCTCTGAGCGCATGCGTCACCGTCCGATAGGTGCGCTTGTCGACGCCTTGAGGCATTGCGGTGCTTCGATCGACTATCTCGGTGAGGAGGGTTATCCTCCGCTGCTGATACGCGGGTCACAGCTCACGGGAGGCGAAGTGGAGATAGACGCTACCGTTAGTTCACAGTTTATATCCGCTTTGCTTATGGCGGCTCCGGCCATGACCCGGGGGTTGAGGCTGACTCTTGTCGGAGCGCCGGCATCGGAGCCATATCTTAAAATGACGCTCGGCATGATGCGCCTCTGGGGCGCCGGGGCAGAGCGTGAGGGCAGCGTCATCACTGTTGCCTCCGGAGGGTACCATTCACCATCGGGATTCGAAGTCGAGGCCGACTGGAGCGCCGCCTCCTACTGGTATGAGATCGAGGCTCTGACATCGGGATGGGTGACTCTGCGCGGACTTGATGCCTCAGGCGCAAGCCTGCAGGGCGATTCGCGATGCATGGAGCTTTTCACCGGGCTTGGAGTGGAGACTCAGCCCGAAGGCGAGGAGGGAGGCACCGATCTTGTGGCGTCGCCCGATGTCACTCCGCGTTTTATCGCCGACATGAGTGCTACGCCCGATCTGGTGCAGACCGTAGCCGTCAGCTGTGCGATGCTCGGAGTGCCTTTCCGGCTCACCGGGGTGGCGTCGCTGCGCATCAAGGAGACGGACCGCATAGAGGCTCTCCGCCGCGAGTTGCTCAAGGTCGGCGTGGTCATGGAGACCGAGGGAGACGATTGCATCTTCTGGGAGTCGGCACGGCGTCCCGTGACCGAGCTTCCGGTCTTCGATACCTACGACGACCATCGCATGGCCCTCGCTTTCGCGCCGGTGGCGATATATCTCCCCGGGGCGGTGATCCGACATGCGGAGGTGGTGTCGAAATCCTACCCCGGCTATTGGGATGATCTTCGTGCGGCCGGATTCACAATCGAGGAGTTAACGGAGGAGTTAACGGAGGAGGGCGCCCGATGATCCCCGCTCTTATATTGCTGTGCGCGCTGGTGGCCGTAGGGATAGTGTGCTATCTTATTGAGGTGCGCCACAGGCGGATAGCGCAAGATTCTGCCGATCCGGATGGCGCGCCCGTGGAGGCGCTGCCTGATGAAGAAGAAAGCGGCCAGTGCTGCGGCATGCATATCACATGCGAGAAGGACTCGTTGCTGACGGCAGTTAACCCCGTGATAGAGTATTACGACGATGAGGAGCTTGACGCATACCGCGGCACGGCTCCCGACGAATACTCCGACGAGGCGGTCGAGGAGTTCCGCAACGTGCTTCTGACGCTGCGCCCCGAAGAGATCGCAGGATGGGCCCGGAGCATACAGCTCCGCGGCATAAGTCTGCCCTCGGCGGTGCGCGAGGAGCTCCTGATGATAGTGGCAGAAGCGCGTCAGAATAGCAGTCATATGGAATCATCTGTCAAGGCAACATGAACGAATTATTCCAATACGCCTTTTTCAGGTATGCTCTGGCCGGACTCGCCATAATAAGCATCGCCTCGGCCATGATAGGCACATATATCGTCACACGGCGCATGGTGTCGATAAGCGGCGGCGTGACCCATGCCTGCTTCGGCGGCCTCGGCCTCGGATACTATCTCGGATGGAATCCGGTAGTGACGGCGGCGCTTTTTGCCGTAGCGTCCTCTCTTGGAGTGGAACTGATGTCAGTGAAGGGACGTGTCCGCGAGGACTCGGCCATAGCCGTCATCTGGGCCATAGGCATGGCGGTAGGCATATTGTTCGTGTTCCTTACGCCTGGATATGTCCCTGAACTCAACAGTTTCCTTTTCGGCAACGTGCTGACGATATCACGCGCCGACCTGTGGGCTTTCGCCATATTCACCGCCGTGCTCGCGCTCTTCTTTGCACTCTTCTACCGCAAGATCGTGGCTGTGGCCTTCGACCGCGACTTCGCTTACGTCATCGGACTGCCGGTCACAATGATTTCCACTGTGATGACTGTGATGACGGCGGTCTGTATCGTGCTTACCATCCGCCTTGTCGGGATTATGCTGCTGATGTCGATGCTCGCGCTTCCGCAGCTGACGGCCGAACTGTTCTGCCGGCGGTTCTCCCGCATGATGTGGGCTTCAGCGGCAGTGTCGCTGCTGTGCAGCACGGGCGGCCTGATGCTGGCTACGGTGGTCGACGTGCCCTGTTCGGCGCTTATAGTCCTCGTTATGGCAGGGGTATATGTGCTGACCGCCGTTGCAGCTTATGTCGTCCGCCGGGTGCGCATGCGTCAGGCGCGCGTATGATTCCTTCGAAATCGAATTATTTATCATCATATGAGACATTCCATTCTTAAATCGTTGTCTTTTGCCGCGATAGCTCTTGCAGCCGCAGGCTGCGGAAGCGAGAAAAGCGACGCTCCCGGGCTTATCGACATAGCCGGTGCCATCAAATCGCCCGCTGAGCTCAAAACCAGTGATCTCGGCCGGACCATCACCTATCTCCCGCTCGAAACGACCGACAGTTCGCTCGTGGCCAGCCGGTTCAGTCTGACATTCGCTTCAGGCAAAGTTATCGTAAGCAATACGGCCGGATCGCTGAACACCGAAGGCTCGGTGCTGGCATTCGATCTCTCCGACGGTAGTTTCTGCAACAGTATAGGTCATGCCGGGCAGGATCCGGAAGCGTTCGCCAGTGTGAGGTGTGTGTCTGATGCCGGAGAAAACGCTGTGCTGTTCAAAGGCAATGGCGGCAAATACGTGAAGTATGGTCTCGACGGCCGGTTTATGGGTATTGTCACTCCCGAAAAGTCAATGGAGGATATGTTGCCGGCATTTGTCGACGACACGGTCTACGTTTATTCCGTATATGAGTATTTCATAAAACCGAAACCCATGCTTTCGGTGGTATATGCGGGCAAGTCGGGGGGCATGCTTGATTCTGTAGTGGTCGTGCCTGAGACCCCCGGCCCGGAGTTGGAATTCAACGGCGGCATCTCGGTATTCATAAACAACAGTATGATGCGCAACACCCAGCAGCAGGGTGGTGCTATAAAGCTCGGCTCCTCTCCCAGAGTATATATGCCCGGCTATCCGCGTCTGTGGCGCGTAGCCGACGGCAAGACTCACGCTATGGCCACATTCTCCGATACGATCTATGAGGTGTCGGCCGGCGCGCAGCCTCAGCCTGTGGCCGTAATCTCTCTTGGCGAGAAAGCATTTCCCGGATCGGCCAACGGTGTACGCGAGATGTCCGACGACGAATGGACCCTTTCGGATCTGACAGAGACCCCCACGGCGATGATTCTTGGCGTGAAGCGCGGCAATGACGAGGCGTCGGAGACCGGCTTCATCGGTTATTATGACAAGCGGTCGGGCACGACCCGCATGACTGCCGCCGACAATGGTTTCACGGATGATCTGAGCGGTTTCATGCCTTTCTACCCCGTAGCCGCTACAACCGACGGCGCTCTTGTCGGTATCCTCAAGCAGGAGGATATCCTCAAGTGGGTCGAGGAGCATCCCGACGCCGAAGTGCCCTCGGCCCTGCAGCCCGTCATCGACAGCGAGGAGGAGCCCAATCCCGTCCTCGTCATAGTTAAATAATCACTGAAGAAGCGTTAGGCTGCATGTCGAGAAAATTCATCAAATACGCATTCCGTATGACGCATATTGACAATATGCCTCATATCATCAAGCACGGACTGGTAAAGAAGGATTCTCCGCTACGAGACGAGCACTTTGTCAGTATCGGTGACCGACAGATTATAAGTCTTCGTAGCGATATGGAAATAAAAGGTTACCGGCTCGGTGACTATATGCCTTTTTATTTTGGCCCCCGTTCGCCGATGCTTTATGTAATCCAGCATGGTTATAATGGCGTGACGCGAGTCGAGCCGGAAAATATCGTTTATTGCGTAATTAAAATTGATGATTTGATTCAAAACGACGTTGATTGTATATTTACCGACGGCCATGCATTGCCACGCCTGACATCGTTCTATACCAAGGAAGACTTGCCCCGTATAAACGAGATTGTCAGATATGAGGATGTTTACTCGACTCAATGGGATTCCGAGGAGGATCGAGATCTGAAGCGCAGAAAAGAAGCGGAGTTATTGGTGAGTTGCGATCTGCCTGTGACATTTATCTGCGGATATGTTGTTTATAATGAAATCGCAAGACAAAAGCTCATGACACTTGGAATCATTGATGATAGAATTGTGGTGGCACCTAAATATTACTTTTAACCGACACGAGAAATATGATACAGTTTGTGAAAGGTGATTTGCTGGAAAGCGAAGCGGAGGCGTTAGTCAATACTGTCAATACAGTAGGTGTGATGGGCAAGGGCATTGCACTGCAGTTTCGTGAAGCTTTTCCGGAAAACTATAGAGTTTATAGGGATGTATGTCGCCACAAGCAGTTGAATGTCGGAGAACTGCTCATCGTGGAGGATTCCAATTTAGTGTCGGGAAACAAACTGATAATTAATTTCCCTACAAAGACACATTGGAAACTGCCATCGGAATATTCCTATATATCGCAAGGACTTGAAGCTTTGCGACGGGAGATCATCAATCGGGAGATCCGTTCAGTTGCAATTCCTCCATTGGGCTCACATAATGGTGGTCTCGACTGGATCAAGGTGAAGGATATGATAGTGGACGCCTTGGCCGACCTGGATTGTAAGATCATGATTTATGAGCCGTCGGATATCATTATTGAAAGGATGAAATCCGAACGGGTTCGTATGACTCCGGCACGAGCCATGCTTATTCAGATGTTCGTTGATATGAATATTAATGGTGAGTTTGCATCGGTATTCGCAGCTGAAAAACTGATTTATTTTATGCAGCGTCTGGGTGCGAAAGAATATTTCAAGATAGATTTCAGGCCTTATTATTATGGCCCTTACTCTGGTGGGAAAGTAGCCCATGTGCTTTATCATATGAACGGCAGTTACATAAAGGGCATGGGCGCGATGGAGAATCGCCCGTTTGACTATATCTGGCTTATAGATGGTGCGGAGCAGGCATCGGCTGATGTATTGAATGATGCTAAATATGATAATCTTCGATCTATCTGTGAGAAAACCAAGCGGCTTCTGCGTGGGTATTATTCAAATTATTCCTTGGAATTGTTGGCCTCGGTCGACTATCTTTTGGAAAACGTCCAGTCTTTGAACGATTGGAGGCATCAGGATATTGGAACGGTTGTTGATATTCTGGAACAGGAAATACAGAAATGGAGCAAGCGAAAAGAGAAGATGTTCAAAAGAGCGCTGTTGGTTGATACAGTGTGCTATTTGCGCGAAAGTCTTCAACCGGTTTGACTTTTTTCTCAACGCGTTGTGCACACGCATGCCGGGTAGTGTCTGTATAGAGAGATATTATTGAAACCGGCCGGAGCGAGGGTAATTCCATCGGTCCGGCCGGTTTTGTTATCGGGTTGTCGGAGATTGAAAATTATTTTTCGTCGGGCCAGGGCAGCGGCTTGCCGGTGCTGCGGAGCGATGGGCGCTGGGCGTCGACGGAGCGCAGATACGTGCCCAGGCGGTGTGAAAGATCCTTCACAAGGTCGGGGCGCTCGGCGGCGAGATTGTGGCTCTCCGTGATATCGGAGCCTACATCGTAAAGCTCTTTCTCGCCCGTGGCATAATTGTAGATCAGCTTGTAGTTGTCAAGACGGATGGCCGTGTTGAAATTGATGCCGGGGCCTTCCACTCCCCAGTGGTTGGGGAAATTCCAGTAGAGCGGGCGGTGGGCTGAAGGATCGGAAGTGCCGTCGATGAGCGGCACGAAGCTTTTGCCGTCGATGATCTTGCCGTCGGGACGGATGGAGTCGGCACTGAGTCCGGCCATCTCCATTATCGACGGATAGAAGTCCTCGATCATCACGTATCGGGGCTGAACCGATCCGGGCTCTGTGTGTCCCGGCCAGCGTACGATCATCGGCTCGCGGATGCCTCCTTCGAGCAGCGAGCACTTTCCGGAGCGGAGAGGCGCGTTCTGGGTGTGTTGTGGGCCTTCGCGCCATCCGCCGTGTGCGCCGAGGCCACCGTTATCGCTCATGAAGATCACGATGGTATTGTCGGCCTCGCCAGTCTTGTCGAGCCAGTCGAGGATGTCGCCGAGACTCTTGTCCATGCCCTCTACGAGCGACGCATATGCTGCCTCTTTGGGCGAATAGCCGCGGTCGATATACGACTGGTAGAAGCGCGGGTCGCGGTCGATGGGGACATGCACTGCGTAGTGGCTCATGTAGAGGAACCAGGGGGTACCGTAGTCGCGGGCACGGTCAAGCTCTTTCAGCGCCTCCTGCGTAAGGGCTTCGGTGACGAACGTGCCGCTGCCCCAGTATTTCTCCAGGCCTTCGATGGCGAAGCGCGACGTGGCCCGGCCATGCTCGTCGTGACCGTAGTTCTTTTCCGAAAGATATGTCGCCAGACCACCGTTGGGGCCGCCGGCTACGTTGACGTCGAATCCCCAGTTGTAGGGATATTCGCCCGGGGTGCGGGTGGAGCCGAGATGTAGCTTGCCGACATGGATCGTATGATAACCTCCCTGGCGAAGCTCGTCGACAAACGACGGTCCTACATAGGTGCGGGGAATGCCGGGCACGCGCTGTACGCCGTTGATGTTCCATTCGGGAGGTACGATGGAGTCGTTGGGGCCTACGCCGTCGTTGGATTCGTCGCGGGCATATGTCCAGTTGGTCACTCTGTGGCGTGCCGCGTTTGCTCCGGTGAAGAGGCTGCATCTTGACGGCGAGCTGACGGAGCATGCGTATGCCTGGGTGAATTTCATGCCCGAGGCGGCGAGTCGCTCCATGGCAGGAGTGTGGAACATGCGGTTGTAGGCCGTGGTGTCGGGGCCGAAAGGCATCGAAGTGTCCTGCCAGCCCATGTCGTCGACAAGAAACAGTACTATGTTGGGTTGTCGCGGTGACTCGGGTGCCGCGGATTCCGTAGCTGTCGCCTGGCCTGTGGCGGCCATGGCAGCCGAAGCGGAAGCCAGCATGAGAGGTGTGAGGTTGCGCATCATGATTATAGTTGGTTTGATTTGCAAAGATAGCGATTTTTGGCTATTTTTGTCAAAATGATTTATGAATCTATGAATACTTTCAGGATTGCGGCCGGGATGATGGCCGCGGGTGCGATGGCGGCTTCGGCGGCCGACAAGAGTCCCAACATAATCTATATCATGTGTGACGATATGGGCTACGGCGATCTCGGCTGCTACGGACAGAAGTATATATCCACGCCCAACATTGACTCTCTCGCCCGGCAGGGGGTGAGATTCACGCAGGCTTATGCCGGAAGTCCGGTCAGCGCGCCCTCGCGTGCGTCGCTGATGACGGGGCAGCACTCCGGCCACTGCGAGGTGCGCGGCAACAAGGAGTACTGGCCAGGCACCGACACCATCATGTATGGCTCGAATGTCGATTTTTCACGGGTCGGACAGCATCCCTATGATCCTGAGCACGTGATACTGCCTGAAATCATGAAGGACCGCGGCTATACCACCGGCATGTTCGGCAAGTGGGCCGGCGGCTACGAGGGCTCGCCGTCGACGCCCGACAAGCGGGGCATTGATGAGTTCTATGGCTACATATGCCAGTTTCAGGCCCATCTATATTATCCCAACTTCCTCAACCGCTATCGTCCGGCGCTGGGGGATACAGCCACGGTGCGAGTGGTGATGGAGGAGAATATCAAGTATCCGATGTATGGCGACGATTATCTCAAGCGTCCGCAGTATTCGGCCGACATGATCCACCGCGAGGCTATGGACTGGCTCGACCGTCAGACACCCGACAAACCGTTTATGGGGATTCTCACTTACACTCTGCCTCATGCTGAACTCGTGCAGCCAAATGATTCGCTGCTGAAGGGCTACAAGAAGCAGTTCTTTATCGACAAGACGTGGGGCGGCCAGGAGGGGTCGCGATATAACGCTACGGTCAACACCCACGCCCAGTTCGCGGCGATGATAACCCGCCTCGACGCGTATGTGGGCGAGATAATGGCCAGGCTCGACGAGAAAGGGCTTGCCGACAATACGATTGTGGTGTTTACCTCCGACAATGGCCCCCATGAGGAGGGAGGAGCCGATCCTGAATTTTTCGGACGCGACGGCAAGCTGCGCGGCCTCAAGCGTTCATGCCACGAGGGTGGCATTCGCGTGCCCTTCATTGTCCGCTGGCCTGGAGTTGTCGAGCCCGGACGCGAGAGCGACCATCAGCTCGCGTTTTACGACGTGCTTCCGACTTTCTGTGAGATAGCCGGCACTACGCCGGGCCGTTACTCGTCGGGCAAGGATAACGAATTCGACGGCATATCTTTCCTGCCTGAACTTACAGGGCGCGGCAAGCAGCCGAAGCATGATTTCCTTTACTGGGAATTTCAGGAAACCAATCAGATCGGTGTCCGCCAGGGCGACTGGAAGCTGATCGTGAAGCGCGGCATCCCCGAGCTTTATAATCTCGCCGAGGATATCCACGAGGATCATGATGTGGCGGCGGAGCATCCCGAGATAGTGAAGCGTATGGTGGAGATCGTGCGCCGCGAGCACACTCCCAGCCCCTATTTCAAGGTCACGATCCCCTGATCAGGACTGTTTTTTGTCCTGCGCCGGCGCTACAGGCGTTTTCAATAACGCCTTGGCCATAGCGCATCCTCCTTGGCCGGCTATGATGACGGCGAGACGGATGAGCTGCAGCCGCAGTCTGACGGATCTGCTTCCGACGGCTTCGAGCGTAGTGCGTGCAAGCCGTTCGGACAGCTCAGGCTCGCCCTCGCGGGCGTAGAGTCCGGAGAGTATCATTGCCTTGGCGTCGATCCATAATGTCTCAGGTTCCATGTCGGTGTGACGCAACGCACGGCGGCATGCGTCGAGCGCGCGCCCTTTGGCATCGTGGTTGTCGGCCATGCGCCGCCCGGTCACAGATTGCTCGGACGGGTGGATGATCACACGTGGCTCACACCGCAGATAGCCGACGACGGGCTTGCGGGCGAGCAACCGGGCGCCGAGCTCAAGATCGTCCCAGCATTCCAGCGTCTCGTCCCATCCGCCGATTTCGCGCAGCAGGCCGGTGCGCACTGCATAGCGCTGGGTGGCCAGGGCGGCATGCAGTATGTGTCCGCGCAGCAGGTTGTCGTCGCCGACGCTTTTCAGTGTCGTCCAGCCGTCATCGTCGAGGATGCTGACATCCCACCGCAGCAGGTCGGTGTCGGGGTGTTGGCGCAGCCACGCGTCGACCTGTGCCAGATGGTCGGGAAGCATCTCGTCGTCGGAGTCGAAGTGAAGCGTGAAGGGGGTGTCGACCATGGCGAGCGCGGCGTTGCGCGCCCTGGCGGCTCCGGGACGAGGTTCGCTGACAATCGTTACGGATATTCCTTCAGGAGCTACCCGCTCTTTCCATTCCGCGATGATGCGTGGCGCGGCGTCGGTCGATCCGTTGTCGGCTATGACCACACGGAGCGGCCGGAGAGTCTGGTGTTGGATGGAGCGGAGCGTGCGTGGAAGCAGGTCGGCGCGGTCGCGCACCGGCAGTACTACGGTTATCAGTGGTTCGACGGTCGGCTGGTCCATGGTGATGGCAGTAGGGTGATGTTTATAAATGAATAGCCATCGCAGCCATAACGCCCGGCCGGCGTAGTGGCTGCGATGGTGATTGGTCTATGCTTTTAATATCGGGCAGTCGCGCTTCAGTTGGCCTTGTCTACCTTGTTGTAGCGGGCGTTGAGGCCTTCGATCACCTCCTTGGTGATGTCGAGCGCCGGGTTGAAATACACTCCCGAGTGGCGGTAGAGTATGGCGTCGTATCCCTTGGTGGCGTTGTAGATCTTGATGAAGTTCTCGATCGAGTCGTTGAGCTGACGCTGCTGCTCAGCCATCTCCTGGTCGGTGGTGCTCTGCAGGCTGGCCATGTAGGCCTGGGCGTCCTGCTGCATCTTGTTGAGTTTGTTCATGTCGGCCTCGTAGCTTGCCTGCGAGAGGTAGCCGTTTGAGCGGTACTTCTGCTCTATCTGTGCGGCGAAGCGCTGTATTTCGGCGCTCTTGTTCTGCTGGGCGCTCTCAAGCTTGCTGATAGCGCGGATGGCGATATCCTTGAAGTCTTTTGCGAGGTTGTAGTGGGTGGTGATCGAGTCGGCGTCGATAAAGCGGATGTTCATCGTCGGGGCCTTGGCCTCTGCTGTCGGATCGGCGGTTGTCGCTGCTGTTCCGGCGCCCTTGTCGGCGCATGAGAATGCTGCGAGACTCATGAAGATAGCTAACGGTAAAGCCGTTTTTTTCATTTCTTGATATGAGGTTAATTTAAGATTTTTCACTGTGTCGGTTGCTACGGGCCGCCTCATCCGTCCTTCCGGCTGTGTGCCGGGATGCCGCCGGACGATGGTGGTGTGATGGGAACCGGCCCCCCTTGACCGTGAGCACTCTCACGGCGAGAAGCAGCCCCGCCACTAATACCAATACCACTGTCAGGAGCACTGTTTTCATAGGTCGGTCGCGGTTTCGCAGTGCAAATATAGGAAAGGTCTGCAAATTATTTGCAATGTGTCGATTTTATTTTGTAATTTAGTGTGCGGTTTGGCTCGAATTTTAACATTCTTTGCCAAAAAGCTACATCTCTTGACGCTCAAACAGGCTGGAGACTGCTGCGAAATCAATTACAAACCTATAAAAGACTATCTGCGACATGACAGTAAAAGAACTCGAACCCAAAAGGGTTTTTGAAATCTTCGACCAGATTACGAAGGTGCCCCGTCCCTCGAAGAAAGAGGAGAAAATACGCCAGTATCTGCTCGATTTCGCCAAGAGCCACAATCTTGAGGCAAAGACCGACAAGGTGGGCAATGTGGTGATCAAAGCGCCGGCTACACCCGGGCATGAGAATGCCCCGACGGTGATCCTGCAGGGACATATGGATATGGTGTGCGAGAGCAACGACAAGTCGTTTGACTTCGAGCATACCCCCATCACCACTGTGGTCGACGGCGACTGGGTACGCGCCGAGGGCACGACGCTCGGAGCCGACAACGGCATCGGAGTGGCTGCCGCGCTGGCGGTGATGACCGATCCCGACGCCGTACACGGCCCGCTTGAAGCGCTCGTCACTGTCGACGAGGAGACCGGCATGACCGGCGCTTTCGGACTCGAAGGCGACATGATCACCGGATCGATACTCCTCAACCTCGACTCGGAGGACGACGCCGAGATCTTCGTAGGCTGCGCCGGCGGCGTCGACACGGTGTGCACGTTTACCTACAACCGTTCGTTCGCTCCCAAGGATTTTACCTATTTCAAGATCGACATAGCCAAGGGTCAGGGCGGCCACTCGGGAGGCGACATCCACCTCGGCCGCGCCAACGCCAACAAGCTTCTGGCCCGCATTCTCTTCAATCTCGGCAAGAAATATGAACTGTCGCTCGCAGAGATCGACGGCGGCAATCTGCGCAACGCCATTCCGCGCGCCGCTCATGCCATTGTAGGCGTCCACACCTCCAAAAAAGAGGATGTGCGCGTGGCTATCAACCATTTCATCGCCGATATCGAGAACGAGTATGCCGATCTTGAGCCGACTCTCGAGATCACGATGGAAAGCGTCGACAAGCCTGAATTCTGTATCGACTCCGACACCACGATAAAGCTTATCGAGTCGATCTACAGCGCGCCTCACGGCGTAGTGTCGATGAGCCGCGTTATGCCCGGTCTGGTCGAGACATCCACCAACCTGGCCTCCGTGAAAATGAAGGAGGGCAACGAGGTCGTTGTCACAACTTCGCAGCGCAGCTCTGTCGACTCGCGCAAGTGGGATATCGCCAACCAGGTGGAGGCCGTGTTCACTCTGGCCGGCGCCAAGGTGGTGCACGGAGAGGGCTATCCCGGATGGGCTCCCAACCTCGACTCGCCGATCATGAAGATCGCCAGCGACGCT
>CALHWU010000044.1 GCA_938039795.1 uncultured Muribaculaceae bacterium | reverse complement strand
CAGGGCATCCTCAGCGCTGTAGGCCTTATCGACATCATAGCCCTCGGCCTCAAGATTGAAAGCCAGCACATCGCAGAGAGTCTCCTCATCGTCGACCACCAGTATTCGTCGCTTCATTTCCATATTCGTCGCTTAGTTTCCGTGCCGCAAATTTAGCCATAAAAGCCTCACCCCCTCCATCCCCCGCCCAAGTTTAATAAATCTTTAACAGGATCCGCCCCCCTCCGCAGCGCCATCATCCACATCCCCGGCAATTTCGGCGGAATCCCGACCATTTTGCCGGAACTTTTTAGAGACTGCGCTTGTTTATGATATACAAATGTATTACATTTGCAATCTCTAAAACTCCGACACGATGGAAATATCATTAAGAAAACCCGCCATGTTCAGGCTCAAGACCGATCTGATCGAACGCCTCAAGATTGCCGCCAAACGCGAAAACCGCAGCCTCAACAACTATGTGGAATCGGTGCTGATGGACGTCGTGTACCACGAACCCAACGCCACCACACGCGCCGCAATTGACGAAGCTCGCCGCGGCGAGTATGCCGGCACCATCGATCTCACCTCCGTCGAAAGCATGATCTCCTCGATCGAGTCATGAACTCCTCGCTCAGGTCATGAAAGAGCTACGCTTCTCCCACCAGTTCAAAAAAGACTTCAAGCGCTTCCGCAACCGCCCGCGTCTCGTCGAAGAACTGAACGCCGTGCTCCGTAGGCTTGCCGCCGGCCAGCCGATCCCGCCCGAAATGCGGCCCCACACACTGACGGGCCAATACCGCGGCTGTCTGGAATGCCACATCGGCCCCGACTATCTCCTCATCTGGCGTGACGAATCCACCGATAGCGTCTACCTCGTCCGCCTCGGCACCCACTCCGAGCTCTTCGGCTGACCATCCCTCCATTCACCTCCTCCCTCCAAAAAAATTTCCGGCCCTGACATCGCGTCAAAGCCGGAAATCATGTTATTAAGGAATTGTTGTGTCTTTATAATCGAAGAGCAACGTCTTTATGCCGCTCCATCGGTCTAAATAATTAGGCCGAACTTATAGAACGCCATTTGTAGGATGCGATATGCATAACGCAGGCTCTCGGTGGCGATATTGGCTCTAACACCGTTTTTGCGATAGGCGCGCAGATGGTCGCGAAGTATCGCCTTATGGCTCT
>CALHWU010000043.1 GCA_938039795.1 uncultured Muribaculaceae bacterium | reverse complement strand
TATATCGGCCTTGCCGGATTCCCATAATCGGGCGAGGGGAGTACCGCGTACGACCTGAAGCTGATGGAATTTCACGACATCTACGGGAAGCCTGTTGACGGCATCGACCGTCTGCATCATCATCTCCTCGTTTTCGCCCGGAAGGCCGTTGATCAGGTGTAGTCCGGTGCATATTCCCGCTCGGTCAGTGGCCTGCACGGCATCCACTACGGCCTGCCACGTGTGGCAGCGGTTGATGCGCTGAAGAGTGACGTCGTGGGATGTCTCTGCGCCGAATTCGATCATGACAAAGGTTGTAGCGGCCAGTTCCGACAGCCACCGGAGCAGGTCGGGATTGAGGCAGTCGGGGCGTGTGCCTATGACAAGTCCGTCCACGCCGTCGACGTCAAGCGCCTCGCTATAAAGGCCGATGAGTCTGGATGAGTCGGCATACGTGCCGGTGAACGACTGAAAATATGCCAGATAGCGCATCGAGGGATATTTGCGGGCGAAGAACCGTTTGCCGGTCTCTATCTGCTCGGTGACGCTCATCGAGCTGCGGCAATATGAGGGTGTGAACGAACGGTTGCTGCAGTAGATGCAGCCCTCGCGGCCGAGAGTGCCGTCGCGGTTGGGGCATGTGAATCCGCCGTCGACAGTCAGTTTCTGCATCTTGCCCGTAAAATGGCAGGCGAGAAAGTCGGCGAAATCGCGATAGGGATGTGGATTCATATGCGGCTGCAGCGATTGGCAAGCAGAGCGTCGAAAATCACCATTGCCGCCATCGCCTCCACGATAGGCACGGCGCGGGGAAGCACGCACGGGTCATGGCGGCCGCGTGCTTTCAGCACTGTAGGCTGTCCATTGTCGTCAATGGTCGGCACCTCCCGGAGCAGAGTGGCAACCGGTTTGAAGGCCACGCGGAAATAGATGTCCATGCCGTTTGATATGCCTCCCTGGATTCCGCCGGAATGATTGGTGAGTGTGGCCACCTCGTTGCCGTCGTGTCGGGTGAAGAGATCTGCAGCCTGACTTCCGCGCATTGTCGCGCAGCCGAATCCCATACCGTAGTCAAATCCTTTAGCGGCGTTTATGCCGAGCATCGCCGAGGCGAGGCGCGCCTGTAGTTTTCCGAATACCGGCTCGCCAAGTCCGGGAGGACAGCCTTTGACTACGCAGCTGACTATTCCGCCGATTGTGTCGCCCTCGTTTCTTACTTTTCTGACGAGTTCTATCATTTCCTGAGCCTTGTCAGGATCGGGGCATCGCACGATATTGCTGTCAGTCAGCGAGAGATCAAGGTCGGTATAGGGCCGGTCGGTCATTATGTCGCCTATCTGGGAGGTGTAGGCGCTGACAGTGATGCCCATCGGGGCGAGCGCCTGCCGGGCAAGCGCGCCTGCAACCACCCGTGCGATGGTCTCACGCGCCGACGAGCGGCCTCCCCCCCGGTGGTCGCGCACGCCGTATTTGGCAGTATAAGCATAATCGGCATGCGAGGGCCGGAACAGATGACGCATATTGTCATAGTCGGCCGAATGATGATCGGCATTCTCTACGATGAAGCCTATCGGGGTGCCGGTGGTGAGGCCTTCGAATATACCCGACAGAAGCCGCACCTGGTCAGATTCCTTGCGCGGAGTGGTGATGTCCGACTGACCCGGACGACGCCGGTCGAGCTGTCGCTGCAGTTCGTCTGTATCTATTTTCACACCCGCGGGCATTCCGTCGATTACTCCTCCTATCGCAGAGCCATGGCTTTCGCCGAAACTTGTCAGACGGTATATGTCTCCAAAACTATTGTTCATCGCTGTCGGTCTCTTCGTCGGTCGTTTTTATTATATCGGCTGTGATTGCTCGAGTGTAGGCGATAAGATCGGCCGGAGCGATCTCAAACTGCAGCCCACGCTGTCCGGCGCTGACATAAATTGTCGGAAAATCGAGTGCTGTCTGGTGGAATATCGTCGGAAAAGCTTTCTTCATCCCTACGGGGGAGCAGCCTCCGCGGATATATCCTGTCAGGGGCAAAAGCTCTTTCATGTGGATAAGTTCGGCTTTTTTGTCAGAGACAGCCTTGGCCGCTTTCTTAAGATCGATCTCCGCGTCGCCTGGCACCACACAGACGAAATAGCCCGTGCGTTCGCCTCTGACCACTATGGTCTTGAACACTCGGCGGATATCTTCTCCAAGACTGTCGGCCACGTGTGTGGCGGCGAGATTATTCTCGTCTACCTCATATGGCACAAGGCGATATGTTATATGCGAGCGGTCGAGCAATCTCGCCGCGTTGGTCTTCTGTATTTTTTCCATCAGATGCAAAGTTAGTGTTTTTCTACCCAACAATTTTCATTGAGGTGTGTTTTTATGATATCAAACCCAAATTTCCATTAAACATAAAACATGACATTATGAAGAAATTTCTCATCAGTCTCACTGCCCTGCTGGGCATTTCGCTGGCAGCTTCCGCCCAGAGTCCTGAAATTCAGATAGGGTATGGCGGTTACACACAGATGGATGCTACAAACATGCACAAGGGTGGCGGCGTGAAGAACGCATGGGGCGCACTGACGGCGGGTGTCAATTTCAAGGTCGCCCCGAAACTGTGGGTCGGCCCGTCGTATTCGTTCTCTTCATCGAGCTACAAACATGGCGGCCCGAATCTTTACTACCATGTGATCATGCTCAACGCCCGATATGAATACTGGCGCAACAGCATCGTCACTCTCTATGCACATCTTGGCGCGGGCGCCGATATCACTCATGTCGGTACAGACGGTGGTGATCACAATGACGGCTATTTCGCTTTCCAGGCTTCGCCACTTGGCGCGCAGGTGGGGCTGTCGAGAAATGTATCAATGTTCGGTGAACTCGGTTTCGGAGCGCAGGGTTTGCTTCAGGTAGGCGTACGTATAGGTCTCTGACCGTTGTAAATTATTCCGATTATGGACGACAGATTGTCATACGAGGAAAAACGTGAGCTTCCTGATGATGTTTTCGGACTGCCCGAACGGCGCGAGTACCCGATGCCCGATGCGGCCCATGTAAGGGCTGCCGAGGCTTACTTCCGCTATTGTCCTGAAGATCTGAAGCCGCGTCTGGCCAAGGCCATCCTGCAGCGCGCACAGGAGTTTGGCGTGGATGTGAAGAGCCCGACCATTGAGGAGTATGCCTCAATGTGAGGCCAGTTCCCAAAACGCCACCGCGCTTGCTGCGGCCACATTTAGCGAGTCGACACCGTGATACATCGGTATCCTGACGGTATAGTCGGCTCGCTTTATCGTGTCGTATGCTAGTCCGTCGCCTTCAGTCCCCATCATGATGGCAAGCCTGGGCTCGGCCTTCAGCCGCTCGTCGCTGATCGCCACCGAATCATTGCGAAGAGCCATGGCTACCGTCTTGAATCCCGCCATATGAGCCTCGCCGGCAGGATCGTCGCTGAAAGTCCAAGGCAGCAGAAATACCGAGCCCATCGATACCCTTGCTGCCCGTCGGTTGAGCGGGTCGCATGCGTTTGAAGAGAGTATAGCGCCGTCAATTCCTAACGCTGCCGCTGACCTGAATATGGCGCCAATGTTGGTGGTGTCGCAAACCCCGTCGATTATGACTATTCTCCGGGCATCATTGCAGACTTCGGCTACCGTCGGCAACGGACGACGCTTCATAGCGCAAAGTACTCCGCGGGTCAGACGGTAACCGGTAAGCGACGACAGCACTTCGCGCTCGCCTGTCATTATGGTGGCTGAGCTGCCGAGACGTTCAATGATGTCAGCTGCATCGCCTGTGAGATGCCTTCGTTCGCAAAGGAGAGCAACGGCTTCGTATCCAGCGTCGAGTGCCACGTTGATCACTTTCGGACTTTCAGCGATAAAAAGGCCACAGCCTCTTTGTCTGGAGTCGCAAAGCTGCGCCTCTGTCAGGCAACTGAATATCTGTGCCTCCGTCTGTCGGATATCTGTTATTTCTATGACGTGGTTCATCTATGCCAGCGATGGTTTTGGATATGGTTTTGTCACGGCAAATTTAGTAAAAAAGGCCAATAAAAAAATCTGAAAATATGTAATAGGTTGCTATGGCGGAGGTTAATTATTGTTGGCTGAAATAGTAGAAAAGTTATTGCTCGCGTACTGCAACGCTCTGTCTGACAGAAAAGATATGATCTGAATCAGTAAACGGCATGAATCGGCAGGACTGTTTAATTTTAACTTATTTGTAAACGGGTGTAAATGAAGGCTGTTGTGTAAGG
>CALHWU010000042.1 GCA_938039795.1 uncultured Muribaculaceae bacterium | reverse complement strand
ACCCACACCTCGCGGTTCGACCCGTCGACGCGGCCCAGGGGCACCTCTCCGTTGATATAGACATTGTTTTCAGTGCGCTCCACTACCACATTTACGCTCTTGGCGGCAGCCGTGGCCGGAGCCTGCACCGATGCGGAGGCCGACACGGCGCCGGCGCCCATCAGTAACGATATCAGTATAGTCTTCATTGTTGTAGTCGTCATCGGTTGGAGAGGATTAGAATACGTGTACGAGGTTGAGAGCCACCTTCGTGGGCCCTACATAATTGTGGCTGCGGTCGCTTGCGAGCTTGCGTCCGCACTTGGCGCAGGGAAATACGTCGTATTTCGTGTAGATCCAGCCTATGCCCAGCTCGGCCTCAAGATTCCAGTGACGGCCGAGGATCCACGAGTAGCCGTAGGCCACGCCCAAGCCTCCGTACCAGCCCTGGTAGCGGCGGTCCTTCAGATTGCGGAAGTCGGTGCCGAGCATCTTGAAACCGAGGTCGATGTTGCCTACGTTGTACTGGCCTCCGAGAGCGTGCGCGGCCACGAAATGGCCCTGCAGCTCCTGGCAGAACCAGTAGCGCGCCTCGGGCTGCACCATCCAGTGCTTCCACTTGTGGCCCTTGACCGTCCATGCGTTGAGGTTGCCCGACAGGTCAAACGACCATTTCGGGGCAAGAGCCACCTCGCCGCCTAAGTTGACCGTAAGGGCAGCGTCGTAAAGAATGTTTGTCTTGAGTGCAAGATCTCTCGCCTGGCCGTGGATCGTCCCGCCCAAGAGAAGTGCCAATAGCAAAAGACTGTTTTTCAAAAGCTTGTTCATCTATTTTACACTGTGTAGTTATTATCACCTATAGCGATGAAAACCGGCCGACGATGGACTTTCGTCCCCTCCGTCATCACCCTATTACGGTAAAAGAACGGCTCTGATCGGTGTTTTTCATCAATTTATGTATCTCATTGCCATCCTGACGCCGGAACTCGCCGCCAGAACGCTTGGCAAAGTTATACAAAAAGGGCAAGAAAATACCCCCCCCCGTTAAAAATTGTTAATCCATCATTTTTCTCCTTAATTCTCCCCCTGTCCCACACTCTCCTCCCTTTCTGTCCACCCTTCCGCACCACAAACTAAAAATAAAACTCCCATCAGAAAACCACCAACGATACACAGCGAGAGCCGCATCGGGGATTCCGACACGGCTCTCGCCAATAATGGATTATAGCCTTAAATCCGACTTTTTTACTTGGTCATGAGCGACTTTACGGCGGCCTCAAGCTGGCGGTCGTCGCCGCTGAGCTGCTGCTCGGGCGTGTTGTAGATCAATATGTCGGGCTGCAGCTCCTGATTCTCAAGATAGCGGCCCTGCATGTCCTTGCAGCCCACCTGCGGTATGCCGAACACGATCGACGGGTCGATCTGCGACTCCCACCATACGGCGGTCATCGTGCCGGGGACGGGAGTGCCTACGAGCTTGCCGATGCCGAGCGTCTTGTAGACCCAGGGGAAGCCGTGGGCGTTGGAGTAGTTGTCCTCGCAGACGAGCACGCACGAGGGCTTTAGCCACTTGTTGAAGGGATCCGAGCCGATATACTGGCCGCGGGGAACGAACTCGGCATACTGCTTGCCGCTGAGCAGCGTAGCCAGGTCGTCGTGGAGCCATCCGCCGCCGTTGTGGCGGGTATCGATCACCACGGCGTCGCAGTCGCGGTAGCGTCCGAGCAGGTCGGAGTAGACGGTGCGGAAGCTCGGGCTGTCCATCCCCTTGACGTGGATGTAACCGATCTTTCCGCCCGAGAGGCGTGCCGTAGCCTCGCGGTTGCGCTCAACCCAGCGGTTGTAGAGCAGATCGCTGAGACGGCCGGCGCTGATCGGCTTAACGGTCTGCTCCTGGCGCTTGCCGTCGGGAGTGACAATGCCGAGAGTCACTTTCTTGCCGGCCTTTCCGGCGAGCAGCGGATAGTAGTCGGCGCCGGCTGCTATCTTCGTGCCGTCGATGCTCTCGATGATGGTTCCGGCCACTACCTTACTGTCGGCCGTGGCGAGCGGGCCGCGCGCTATAACCTCGGACACCTTCAGGCCGTCGCCTGCATAAGTCTCGTCGAAGAACGCTCCGAGCGAGGCAGTGGCAGGAGCCGATCCGCCGCCATAGTAGCGGGCTCCGGTGTGCGATCCGTTGAGCTCGCCGAGCATCTCGGAGAGCATCTGGGCGAAGTCGTAGTTGTTGTCGATATGGTCGAGGAAGCGTGCATAGGAGTCGTGATAGCCGTTCCAGTCAATGCCGTGGATCTGCGGGTCGTAGAACTTATCGTTGACCTGACGCCAGGCATGATTGAAGATGTAGCGGCGCTCGTCGGCCGGACGGTAGTTGAAGTCGGCGGCGAATGCAATGTCCTTGGTCTTGCCGTCGGTGAGACTGACCTCCGTAAGGCCTCCGCGGCGCACCACGTACACCTTATTCTCGTCCTTGCCCGGATTCATGAATCCGCCCACGCCCTTGGCGAGCTTGCGCACCGATCCTTCCTTGAGGTCGCGCTCCCAGAGGTCGTAACCGTCCTCGAAAGCGGCGCAGTAGTAGAGCTTGTCGCCCTTCTTCGAGAGGTGTGCGTCGCCCAGGCGCGAGGAGTTGCCCGTCAGGCGTGCCACGCGGTCGCGGCGTCCGTCGAGCTCAAACTTCAGCGGCTTGACGGCGGCATCGTCGCCCTTCTTGGCATCCTTGTCTTTTCCTTTCTTATCCTTTTTATCCTTCTTGTCGGCCTTGGAATCGTCAGCATTCTTGTCTTTTGCATCCTTTTCGGCCTCCTCAAGCAGGGCGAGCTCCTCCTTTGAGAGACGGAAGCGGTCCCATGCCTCGGGGTCGAAGAACATTATATAGGTGTCGCTCTCGGCGCCCCAGCTGCCGTGGCTGCGGTAGCCGGCGCGGTCGCTCTCCCATATCATGGCCTTGCCGTCGAGCACCCACTTGGCGTTGCCGTCGGTATAGCCGCTCTCGGTGAGGTTGGTGACCTCGCCTGAGCCGTCGGCCTTCACGAGGGCCACGTCCTTGTTGTTCCAGCCGCCATGGCCTATGTAGTCGACGAGAAACCAGCGGCTGTCGGGGCTCCACCGGTAGGTGACGTCGCCGTCGGAGTAGGAATAGTTGTATTTGCCGTCGAGCACGGTGCGCACCTTCCTGTCGGCGAGATTGATGACACACAGTTCAGTGCGGTCGCGCAGGAACGCCACCTCCTTGCCGTCGGGCGAATATGAGGGCTGGAACGACGTGCGGCCGTCAGCCACGAGCGGTTCCTCCTCTATCTCGGTAGCATAGGTGAAGAGTTTCTCTTCGGGACGCTTGATCGAGCTGCGGTAGATGCCCCACGTGTCGCCGCGCTCGGCCGAATAGACGAGGCTGCGGCCGTCGGCGCTGAAGCTCAGATCACGCTCCTGCTGCGGAGTGTCGGTGATGCGGCGTGTGGTGGCATACTCGATGGAGGTGACATAGACATCGCCATGGAGTATGAAGGCCACCTCCTTGCCCGAAGGGGAGACGGCCAGGTCGGTGGCGCCTGAGCGGCGCACCTGGGCCGAGAGCGGCTTCTCGTTATAGTCGGCGGCGATGGCCACGCTGACCTTGCGGGGCTCAGCGCCCTCCTTTACGGTCCAGAGCTCGCCGTCATAGCTGTAGCAGAGAGTGCCGTCGGCCGATGCCGAGAGCGAGCGCACCGGATGCTTGGCGTGGCGCGTGATCTGCCTGACCTCGGATGAACCGGGCGCGGTCTTGTAGACGTTGAACGAACCGCCGTCGCGCTCGCTCAGGAAGTAATATGAGCGTCCGTCGGGGGCCCACACAGCGTTGCGGTCCTCACCTTTGGCGGCAGTCAGCTTTCTGAAGCCGGTGCGGCCGCTGTGGTCGGCGCGCCATATGTCACGGGCTATCGACGAGGTGTGGTGCTTGCGCAGCGGATCCTCATAGCCTTTCTTATCGGTATAGAGTATGCTTCCGTCGACCGGATTGACCGAGATCTGCTCCATGGCGAGCGACGTGTACATCTGCGGGCGTCCCCCTTTCACGCTGACCTTATAGGTCTGCGGAAAGAGCGACGACGGGAACTGGATATCTGTCCGGGCCGGCATCACTGCCGCCGTGAAGAGGAGAGTGTCAGGAGTCAGAAACGCCACCGGAGTCTCCGCAGCGGAGTGGGTGGTGAGTTTCACCGGCTGTCCGCCTGTGGCGGCCACGGTGTAGACGTCCATCGATCCGTCGCGGTCGCTCGCGAAGGCGATCGTCTGTCCGTCGGGACTCCATATCGGAGCCGTATCATAGGCCGGATTGGTCGTTATCTGCCGCGCCTGTCCGCCGGACGTCGCCACGGTGAAAATATCGCCGCGATATGTGAACGCTATCGTCCGGCCGTCGGGCGATATGGCCGGATTGCGCAGCCACAGCGGAGCCTCGGAGGCGCCTGCCGCTGCGGTGGCCGTCAGCAGGGCGGCCGCCAAAATTACTTTTCTTGCTGTGGATGTTGGGATTGATTCTGCTTGCAAAGATAATATAAAAACCTTAATTCCGCAACACTTTGATTTAACTTTATTTATAAGTTCCTGAGCAAC
>CALHWU010000041.1 GCA_938039795.1 uncultured Muribaculaceae bacterium | reverse complement strand
TATGACGGCGCAGGCCACGAGAGCCGCGAAGATGATCCAGAGACGTTTGATTATCTTTTTTGTGCGGGGCTTGATTGAGTTCGCACTTGTCTTTGACGAAGTCTTTGATGCTGAGTTGTTTGATGTTGCCATAGTGATATGGTAAAGTTAACTTACAAAGTTAACACTTCTCGTTCAATTATGCAACAGCACTATCGGCGACGGGAATGAGCAATAAGTAATTAGCAATGACTAATGAGTAATTAGCGATTAGTGATTTGCTTTTGCCCGGGGCGGAAACGGAGGCTCCCGACGCAGCGGTGACCGGGTCGGGAGTCGTGTTGACGGGTTTAGAGCCGTCAGAGTATTGTTTGCCTATTGGCGTGGTTTCTTATTTGAGGGCGTCTTTTACAGCGTCGTTGGGAACCATGTCTTCTTTGAAGACGTAAGCGCCTGTCTTGGGAGATTTCACCATTTTGATGACTTTGCTGTATGTGCGGCCTTCACCTTTCTGAAGTGATGCGACGGTTTTCTTTGCCATATCTCAGTGCCTTATTTTATTTCTTTGTGAACGGTTACACGCTTAAGGATGGGGTTGTATTTCTTAAGCTCAAGTCTCTCTGTTGTGTTCTTGCGGTTTTTGGTAGTGATATATCGTGATGTGCCGGGCATACCGCTTGCCTTGTGTTCGGTGCATTCGAGTATTACCTGCACGCGATTGCCTTTAGCTTTCTTTGCCATCGTCGATTAAAATGCTAAATATTTGATTTCCGTTAAATAACCCTTCTGAGCTGCTTCCTTGATAGCTGCGTCAAGGCCCTTCTTGTTGATGGTGCGGAGACCTGCTGCCGAGAGAGTCAGCGAGATCCACATCTGCTCCTCCACCCAGTAGAACTTCTTGCGGAAGAGGTTGACATTGAATTTGCGCTTGGTGCGGCGCTTCGAGTGCGACACATTGTTGCCCACCATTGCTTTCTTGCCCGTGATTTGACAAATCTGTGACATGGCTTTTGTGTTATTTAGTCTTTGTTAATTATTTGAAGCGGTTGGATTTACGCAGCAGCCTCCACGCTCTCATATCGGCTCCGGGCGCATCATTTTCCGGAGCCTTTTGTGCAGAGGCCCGCAAATCAGAGTGCAAAGTAAGTAATTTTTCAGCTAACCGCCAAACATTTCGCCATTTTTCAGTAATTTTGCCGGTGCAATGGAAAGTCAGACGCCTCTGGAAGGCAATCTCAACAGGCTCGCCACAGGGGGCATCGCCCGTCTGCTGTGGGACTACAGCCTGCCTGCGGTGGTGGGCATGGTGGTGATGTCGCTGTATAATGTCATCGACCGCATATTCATAGGCCAGGGGGTGGGCACCGAAGCGATAGCCGGGCTGGCCATCACGTTTCCTGTGATGAACGTATCGTCGGCCATAGGCGTGCTCATAGGCGCGGGAGCCTCGGCAAGAGTATCCATAATGCTCGGCGCGTCCGACCGGCGCGGGGCGCAGCTCGTGCTCGGCAACGCGCTGGTGCTTATAGTGGTCAACGCGCTGGTCTACCTCACGGTGTTCCGCATTTTCCTCGATGACATACTCCTCGCTTTCGGAGCCAGCCAGGCCACTCTGCCCTACGCCCACGACTTCATGGCCTGGATATTGCCCGGCATGCTCGTGATGAACATATCCTTCAGCTTCAACAACATCATGCGCGCCTCGGGCTATCCCAAGCGGGCCATGCTGACCATGTTTTTAGGCGCGGGCATCAACGTGGTGCTCGCCCCGCTGTTCATATTCGCCCTCGGCTGGGGCATCAAGGGCGCGGCCATAGCCACCGACATTTCGATGACATGCTCCATGGTGTTTGTGATGGTGCATTTCTTCAGGCCTGAGAGCAATCTGCGGTTCACACGCGGCATCTATCGCCTCAGGTGGCGCATCATCACGGGCATCATCGGCATCGGAGCAGCCCCGAGCCTCGTCAACCTGGCAGGAAGCGCCATCAATGTCATCGTCAACAAGACACTCTACGCCTACGGCAGCGACAATGCCGTGGCCGCCGCCGGCATATTCACCACCTACACCTCTCTGCTGGTGATGATCGTGGTGGGACTCTGCCAGGGCATGCAGCCGATACTGGGCTACAACTACGGCGCAGGCCTTCACGGACGTCTGCGCCGCTGCTACTGGCTCGCCACCGCGGTAGCCACGGCAGTAGTCACCACCGGATGTGCTTTCGGCCTTATATGGCCCGACCTCATAGCCAGGGCATTCACCACCGACGCCGAACTGATCGCCGTCACCTCGCGGGCGATGTCGCTCGCCCTGCTCGCATTCTGGATGGTGGGATTCCAGATAGTCTCGACAACCTTCTTCCAGTCGATAGGCAAAGCCGGAAAGTCGATATTTCTCAGCCTTACGCGCCAGGTCATCTTCCTCATACCGCTGCTGCTGACCCTCCCCGGCATGCTCGGGCTCGACGGGATATGGCTGTCATTCCCCACCAGCGACGTCCTCGCCACCGTGGTCACGGCTCTGCTGATCGCATGGCAGCTGCGCCGCCTCCCCGCTGCCGCCTCACGATAGGCGGCGCACTTTCCGGGGCAAGACGATGCATATCACAGCGACAAGAATCAGCAGCATTGTGACCGAAACCACCAGGCGGAAACCGGTCGTCTCAGATCCGAGACCCTCACCGAAAGGATACAGAGCATTGACCATACTCGAGAAATCCCACAATGTCGAAGCCACGGTAAGCACCGTCAGCAGTGTCAGCAGAGAATTGAGCCTGCGGTCGGACGCCTTGCTGCGCTCCTCGTTGCTCGCCCTTATGCTCGCCTGAAGCAATCGGCGCTCCTGCGCTATGTCGAGAGCCCTGTCGATAGCCTTGTCGATCTCGCCCGGCATGAAATTATAGCTGATGCGGTTGAAACAGTAGCGACGCTCAAACTCATTGAGTTCCTCCTCAAGCTGATCGCCCCTCTCCGGACAGGCCCTGAAACGCATATTCTGCCGGTAAAGAAAATATTTGCAAAACAGACTGTGCATATATATCTTGCCGAAATAATCGTCGCACCAATTGCCCACCATCCAGTCGGGCACATCTCCGGCCAGGATGGTGAAAGTGTCGAAAAGGGCGAGGGCGCTCCAGTTGTTGTAAAAGCTCAGCTTATGATCCCTGATCGTCGAATCGAGATAGGCGGCCGAGATCTCGGCCGGATCAGACGGATCATATGGAGCCACCCGCGAGAGAGACCCGAGCTGAAACAGAGTGGCGTCGGCCGCCACGGCTCCGACACCGTCGGCTGACAGGCAGCGCACTATCTGAAACACTTTCAGCTTGTTGCCGCTTTCCATCATGCCTGCCGACATGTCGAGTCCCAGCGAGTTTCTGATCTGGCACAGACCGGCTGCCACGGCTTCCGAAGCCTCCGGACGGCTCCTGAGCCGCGACAGAAACAGAGTGAAAGCATTGAGATCATCGCCCTCAAGATCCACTTCAACCGCATACAGCGCCATGCCAAGCGGCATCATGCACAGGCGCATGCCGCGCAGCCGGGCCGTGCAGCCTGCATCCGCGGCAACCACGTCATCAACCGGCACTTGCGGGGCATATACGACACTGAATGTCGTCACCGGACAGCTGCCGCCGTCACCGAGCCAGAAATCCACGAATTCCGGGTAATAAAACCGCCTGTATTCGTCTACATCGTTGCGGGTGCAAACCTCACGCGACCATCCGGAGGAAGCCAGCGAAAGCCCTGCCTGTTCAGGCGCCACTGTGGTGCTGAAATAGCCGCACAGAAAACATTTGTCAACAAATCTCGTCATGATATTGCAAATCTAACACCTTAATTTCATATTTGCAAAAACAATTTGTAACTTTGCGAAAAGCTACTACATACCCCTCTTTCCTACCGACACTAATGCCATCGACATCCTCACCGCAAGACAGCAGCACGCACACATCAGGCGACGGACAAAGACCGCCCGGCACAGACTCCCTCATCGGCCGCAGCATCGACAGCCTGCCCTTCACCATGGCCAATCCCCTCTCACGATCGGAACGGGCCCGCGCCGAGGGCGACTACAAGGAGGCGCTCATCAACCTGCTCGACTTCTTCGAAATGACCGTGCAGTGGCTCAACTGCTATCTTATCTCCCGGCTGTCGGAGATGATGCCCCAGGCCGACGGCGCCGCCAGAAAAGCGCTCCAGCGCACGGTCGGCACCATCGACGCCAAGCGACCGCTGTCGTTCGGCGACCACGTCAATGAGCTACTCCATCAGCTCATGGCAGCCGCCGTGCGCATGACGCCCGGCGATCCGCTCGTCAAGGCCCTCTCCGCTCATGTAGTGTCATCGCGATTCAACATCCTTGCCGGATCAGCCCGGCAGAGAGGAGTGGTGAAAGTGCGCAACGACTTCAAGGGCCACAGCACATCGCTCGCCCAGACCTTCTATCGTCAGGCGCTCGAAAGTCTCTCGCCCCACCTGGAGGCCATGCTGCTCGGACTCGAACCGCTCCACAGATACTCATTCTACGCCGCCGACCATGCCGGCCATCTGCTCGACGCCCGATGCAGCGGCGACACCCTCGCGCCCGCAGGCATCGACGCGCCACGCCAACCGGGCCATTATTACGTAGAGGCCGACGACGGCCGTCTGTGCGATCTGTGGCCGCTGGCCATCGTCAGCGACGACGGCTACATATTCCTGTTTCAGACACTGAAAGACGACAGCATATGCTACGAGTCTTCAAGCCAGATGGTCCACCGCTTCGAGACCGAAGAATTCAACGCCCCGATGGATGCGGCTCTGGGACGCATACTGCCGTCGTTCGACGTGGCCCGCGAGGCCAACTGGCAAGAGATCACGGCCGCTTCCGCCGAGCATTCGCGGGCGTATCTGCTGCAGGTGCAGAAAGAGAAGAAATTCAGCAGCGAACTATTTGTCGACCGACGCGAACTGAGCGCCACCTTCAGGCAGTTTGTCAGCGATCCGTCGCGCACACTCCTCGCACTGCCGGGAGAGGCCGGACAAGGGAAGACCAACCAGCTGTGTCATTGGACATCAGAGCTGTTGCGCGACGGCAAAGCGGTGATGATATTCAACTGCTCCGAACTCGGCGCCCGCGGACTCCCGGCAATGATGCGCGACATACTCCACACAAGCCGGCGGCGCAGCATAGAGAAAGTGCTCGAATCACTCCATTCCAAAGCCGACGAGGCCGGAGAGAACATCTGTTTTCTTTTCGACGCCCTCAACGAATGCCTCAGCTATACGCTCGACGACGGGTCGGCCGACAGCGACGGCCCCACGGCCCTGTTCCGCGATATAGTCACGCTTCTCGTCAGAACCGACCGCCCGCGCTTCAAGGTTGTGGCCACGTGCCGCAGCTTTACGTGGGAAAACCGCATAGTACCCGCCGTACGTCCCGACCCGCTACTGAATTACAAACCTGAGGGCAGCGACGGATACAGCGTCGGAGGATTCAGCGCCGAGGAGACAGAGGAAGCCTACAGGATCTATGGCAAGCTCTACCAGATGGGGTCGGAATTCGACACCATCGACCCCCGGATACTGCTGCGCCTGCGCGATCCGCTGACACTGAAATACGCCTGCGGCAATAATGTCGGCAAGCCCTTCAAGGATGATCCCGGCGAATTCACTTCCATGAGACTCTTCGCCACCATGACCGACGACATCTGCCACAGATCGTTCGCCGGACATCTGCAGTGCATGCTGCTCGACGAACTTGCCGACCGCCTGTTGCAGAGCTATCTCTCCGGAGAGCCTTCCAGCCACATCCCTGCCCCGGCGCTCCGGCAGGCATTGACCGACGATGCTTCTCCTCTCCACCGGCTCGCCACGATGATCTACAGCCCGTCAGGCGGCGTCAGCGTGGCCTACGCGGAGCTGCTGCGCAACCCCGAGCGACCGATTCTCAAGGAGAGCGTGCGTACGCTTGCGGGAGGCGAACGCTCCACTGTGGTTGAATTCATCTACGAGCGATTTCTCGAATACACCCTGTGTCTGGCTTTCAGACGGAAGTTTGCCCCGCAATGCCCCATGGCCGCAGACTATCTCGCCGTGCTCGACAGCGTCGACGCCAATGTGGTGCTGTTAGGAGCGCTCCGCAACTCCATGCTCATGGATATCGCCGAAGACCGCTACGCTACCCTGCTGGAACTGATAGGACGCCACAGCACGCGCACCGACGTGATGCAGCTCACCAACGACGTCATCGACGTGCTTATCCGCGAGAACTACGAGCCTCAGCTCTTCAAGCTCCAGCAGCGAATGCTCGACGCGATGCCCGACGACGTCACACTGATAGGAAATTACAACGACACGCAGCGGCGCATCGCGGCAGCAGAGGCCACCCCCGAACTGATCGCTGCCCACCGAAACCTCAGCGCACGCCTGGCACCGGTGAAACGCCTCAGATCGGCAGCCTCGGTATCGCTCGCCAACATGCTGCTCAGCGACTATTTCAACGAGGATCTCTACGCCGTCAGTCCGTTGCAGCTCATGTGGAGGCTGATGGAGGACAGCATCACCGACGTCAGCGACGAGGCATGCAAACAGGCTTATTACCTTTCACGACGCCGCTTCACCCGGGGAGGCGCTCCGCTGCGCGAGAACCTGACAGCCCGGATCGTGCGCGAGATGTTTGACGACATTCAGTCGCGCAGCATTCCCGCCAATCTGGCTGGACGACGCCGGCGGCGCAGGATGATACGTTTCATAGAGACCGGCGTAAGGCTCGCAGTGCTACTGATCATCGACGCATGCATGGCCCCGCAGCCCGACGACGCACTCGCGTCCGACATGCTGGCACGGATCCGCGGTATCGCCTCATACGCCACCATGCGGTTTGCCGTCGTACGCCTCGCCATGCCGTTCCTGCAGACTGTGATGCGCCGGCAGATCACATTCCAGAGCGAATACGTCAACAACGCCATCGAATATATGAGCTATTGGGACGACAGCGTGGTGCCTCCCGAATCAGGCGACGAGGGGACATGGAGCCGTCCGCTTCTTGGCGAAGCGATGCGTTTTGTCGGACATTACGGACGCGTCAGCCGCGGACTGACCGACGGAGCCGACGAGGCTGCCGAATTCGCCGCATGCGCCCCTGCCGTAATCGACGCCTACCGCCGGGGATGCAGCTTCTCATATTTCGTGCTTGAACGGATACTCGTAGTGATGGGGACGGCATCCTGGGCCAACATACGCCCCCTGATAACGACTCTGCTCGACCCGTCGCACCGGCGCGGCCCCTGGAGCGACTATTCGCAGATGTCGATACTCTACGTGCTCTATCAGGTGCAGAAGCACTCCGCGGCCGACAACCAAGAGATACTTGACATCTACACCCGCGAGGCAGCCGACTGGACCCGCCGGTGTCGCGGCCGATTCAAAGGGCGCAACAGCGAGAAGGCCAATCCCACCGGACTCTACAAGCGCAACGTCATGAACTGGTATGGCGCCGTCTACTGCTGTCACACAGGCGACGGGATCGCCCGCGGCGGCGACAGCCGCTGCGCTCCGCTTTTCTACGAGCTCATAGATCAGGCCATCGCGTCAGACGACCGCGAGATGCTCCTGCATCTGCTCGACAGCATCTCCGAAATGATAGGCGACTGCGGACTGATCGAACTGCCTCTGCAACTCATGCGCCACATACTTGGCTCCTACGGCAGAGCCGAGGATGTCAGGCGCATTGACGCGGCTCCGTCAGCCAATCCGGCGCACGATGGAAAGACCCTCGTCAAACAGGCCGGCCTCGTGCTCAGCATGGCCCACCGATACTTCCCGGCCCGCACGCGCCGGTTTCTGCAGAGCGAGCTCGCAGGCCTTTCATTCCCTGGAGTAGCCACCTACCGGGAGGAGATACTCGGCAACATCGGCGACACCGAGAAACTGAGCGACCTCTTCACCTACCGTTTCGGCAACTTTCTCATGTGGTCGCTGCTCAACAGCGAAGCCGTCGACCGATTCGCCACCGAGGCCATCTGCGCCGCACCGGGATCGCGCGATTGCTTTCAATGGTATGACAACGTGGTGCGCATCCTCTGCCGCCATCTATTCAATATAAAGATATGAAATCTAAGACACTTGCACTTATCGGAGCAGGCACTGCCTGCATAGCGCTCGGCTACGCGGCATGGTGTGCCGCCCCCGGGATATTCGTCAGCAAAGGAGTCAGCCCGGAGCGCGCCCGGCGCCTGACCGTCGTGGCCCATCGCGGAGGAGCCGGGATAGCCCCGGAAAACACACTCGCGGCGATGGAATGCGGCATCGCATCAGGCGCTGACATGCTCGAGATAGACATACATCAGACTGCCGACGGCATTCTGGTAGTGTGTCACGACCCGACAGTCGACCGCACGACCGACGGACACGGGAAGATCTCCCGAATGACGCTCCGGGAGATCCGGGAGCTGCACATCGTAGACAAATGCGGAAAGGTGACCGACCAGCATATTCCGACACTCGACGAAGTGCTGACTCTGGTAGGCGACCGCGCCCGGCTGCTTATCGAGGTCAAGCATGCCCGAGGAGAATATCCCGGTATTGAACGCCGCCTGGTCGAGACGATCCGCAGCCACGAGGCCGAGGAGAGGGTGACCGTCCAGAGCTTCAACGACGAAGTGTTGCTGACCACACACAAGATTGCTCCCCGCCTGCGTCTTGAAAAACTGCTGATATGCCGCATGCGCGGATTGCCGCTGATCATCGACACCGGCCTCTCGCGGTTTGACTATGACAGATACAGCCACGTGTCTTCGTTTAATTTCTATTCAGGATCGGTCACACGCGGCCTGGTCGACGACATACACGCCCACGGCAAGGAAGTCAAGATATGGACTCTCGACTCTCCCGCATCCGCTCCCGATCTTCCTGTCGACGGGATAATCACCGACCGACCCGACCTGTGGCGCTGAATACCGGGGCGCTTTCTGCAGCACCCGACGACCCGACACGGAGTAAAGCAGCCGAAAAAGTCAGAATGTATTTTTCGCCAAAAAATCACGAAAAATTTGCAACTTATAGAAATATTGGCTACATTCGCTCTGTAAATCATACCTTTGGAAATTTTACCTTAACAATACAATAACATGAGCTACTTGAAATTTGATAAAAACCTCATGATTAATCTGGAGCAAAGTCTCATGAAAGAGATGCTCCGCACCAATCAGTCAGGCGCTTATCATTGCACTTCGGTGGTAGACTGCAACACCCGCAAACAGCACGGCATGCTCGTAATCCCCATCCCCGAGATGGGCAATTCGTCACATGTGCTCCTGTCGTCGCTCGACTGCACTGTCATCCAGCACGGCGCGGAGTTCAATCTCGGACTCCACCGCTACAGCGGCGGCGTCTACAGCCCCAACGGACACAAATACATCCGTGAGTTTGACTGCGAGAGCGTGCCGCGTACCACCTACCGCGTGGGAGGAGTGATCCTCACCAAGGAGAAGATGTTCATCTCCCACGAAAACCGCATTCTGGTGCGTTACACACTCGTAGAAGCACACTCCCCCACAACCCTGCGTTTCCGCCCTATGCTCGCATTCCGCGAGGCCAACGCCCTCGTGATGGCCAACGACGCCATCAACACCCAGGTCGACGACGCTCCCAACGGAGTGAGCTGCTGTCTCTATCAGGGCTACCCGAGGCTCTTCATGCAGTTCAACCACAAGCCCGAATGGCATTATCAGCCCAACTGGTACAACGGCTTCGAGTATCTCAAGGATCTGGAGCGCGGAGTGCCCTACACGGAAGACCTCTGGGTGCCTGGCTATTTTGACATACCTATTAAAAAAGGCGAGTCGATCATATTCTCGGCCGGCGTCAGCGAAGTGTCGCCGCGCTCGCTCAGCAAGATGTATGAGACTGAAATCGCCACCCGCACCTGCCGCACATCGTTCTTCAACTGTCTGAAAAACGCCGTCAAGCAGTGCTATTTCAAGGACAAGGACGGAATGTTCCTCCTCTCGGGATACCCCTGGGGCAAAGTGCTCGCGCGCAACACCTTCATGGCGCTTCCCGGGGCCACCATCGCCATCAACCACCGCGAGGATTTCGAGGCCATCATGGAGAGCGGACGGCAGGCGCTCGTCCACTTCATGAACACAGGCGAGCTATCGCCCCGCATCAGCGGCATCGACCTCCCCGACATACCTCTCTGGTGCGTCTGGGCGCTTCAGCAATATGCCAAAGCCTACGGCAAGGACGACACCCTCAAGCGCTACCTCCCCTTCATCAGGGAGATCATGGAGTATATCCTGTCCAACCGTCACCCCAACCTGCGGGTGGAGGACAACGGACTGGTCTACTCCATCGGCACAGCCACGCCGGTCACCTGGATGAACGCATCGCTCTACGGACGTCCGCTCGTGCCTCGTTCAGGCTACATGGTGGAGTTCAACGCCCTCTGGTATAATGCGCTGATGTGGTGCGCCGCTCTCACCGAGGAACTGCCTGAAGGAGAAGCTCCGCAGCGCCAGCTCTGGATCGACACGGCCGAAAAGCTCAAATACGCGTTCATCGACACGTTCCTCAACGACTACGGCTATCTCTACGACTACGTCAACGGCACGTATGCCGACCCGTCGGTGCGCCCCAACATGGCCGTGGCCATCGGCCTCGACTACTCGCCGCTCGACCGCCGTCAGCGCAAGGGAGTGCTCGATGTCGTCACACGCGAGCTCCTCACCCCCAAGGGACTGCGCACGCTGTCGCCGAAAAGCTTCGGCTACCGTCCGTTCTACCTCGGATCGCCCGAAGAGCGCGAGATGGCGCTCCACAACGGCCCCGCACGCCCCTGGCTCTTCGGCTTCTACGCCGATGCATATCTGCGCGTGTTCGGAGTGAGCGGCGTCGGCTACCTCGACCGCATGCTCATCGGCTTCGAGGACGAGATGCCCAACGGCTGCATCGGCTCGCTCTCGCAGCTCTATGACGGCAACCCGCCCTTCAGCGGCCGCGGCGCCATATCTCACGCCACAAACGTGG
>CALHWU010000040.1 GCA_938039795.1 uncultured Muribaculaceae bacterium | reverse complement strand
TAGGACGCAAGATTTTCATTCTTGAAAGAGGAGTTCGATTCTCCTATGGGCTACATAATTTTCCCCCTTAATTGTTTCTGGACTGATGCGCCGTGAGGTGCGTCAATCCTTTTTTTTGTATCCGTCGGGTGGACAAAGCGGCCGCGCGACGGGCGTCACGCGGATAAAATTTGACGGCTTGCCGACTTTTGATTAATTTTGTAGCTGGCAAATACAGAATCGGAAATATATACATAACATCCTACAATGGAATACAATCATAAGGAAATAGAGAAGCGGTGGCAGGCCTACTGGAAGGAGCATGGCACCTACCGCACCAAGGAGGATCCTTCGCGCGAGAAGTTCTATGTGCTCGACATGTTCCCTTACCCTTCGGGCGCGGGACTTCACGTAGGCCATCCGCTGGGCTATATAGCCTCCGACATATATTCGCGCTACAAACGTCTGCGCGGCTACAATGTGCTTCATCCGATGGGCTACGACGCCTATGGTCTGCCTGCCGAGCAGTATGCCATACAGACCGGGCAGCATCCGGAGGTGACGACCGTAAACAATATCAACCGCTACCGGAGCCAGCTCGACAAGATAGGGTTCAGCTACGACTGGGACCGCGAGGTGCGCACATGCTCGCCCGACTACTACAAGTGGACGCAGTGGGCGTTCATCCAGATGTTCAACTCCTATTACGACACCGCGCTCGACAAGGCTATGCCGATCAACCGGCTTGAGGAGCATTTCGCGGAGCATGGCTCCGAAGGGGTCGCGGCGGCATGCGGCGAGGAGCTGACGTTCACGGCCGACGAATGGAAGGCAATGGGCGCGAAGCGGCGGTCGGACACGCTGATGAACTACCGCATAGCCTATCTGGGCAACACGATGGTCAACTGGTGTCCGAAACTCGGCACGGTGCTCGCCAACGACGAGGTGAGCGAGGGTGTGTCGATACGCGGCGGATATCCGGTGGAGCAGAAACTGATGTATCAGTGGTGTCTGCGTGTATCGGCCTATGCCCAGCGGCTGCTCGACGGTCTGGAGAAACTCGACTGGACCGACTCGCTCAAGGAGACGCAGCGCAACTGGATAGGCCGTTCGGAGGGCGCCGAGATGAAGTTTGCCATCGACGGACGCGCTGACGGACTCGCACTGGAGATATTCACCACGAGGGCCGATACGGTGTTCGGCGTCACGTTCATGGTGCTTGCCCCTGAGAGCGAATATGTGGCCCAGGTGACCACCCCGGAGCAGAAAGAGGCGGTGGACAGCTATATAGAAAGCATTCGCCACAAGACGGAGCGCGAGCGCATGATCGACAAGAAGGTGAGCGGAGTGTTTACCGGCGCGTATGCGGTCAATCCGCTGACGGGAAAGCACATACCGGTGTGGGTGAGCGACTACGTGCTTGCCGGCTACGGCACCGGCGCCATCATGGCCGTGCCTGCCCACGACAGCCGCGACTACGCTTTCGCGCGCCATTTCGATCTGCCGATAGTGCCTCTTATCGAGGGCGCCGACGTCAGCGAGCAGAGCTTCGACGCCAAGAGCGGCCGAATGATCAATTCGGCCGGCGCCGATCTGGATCTCAACGGCATGGAGGTGAAGGATGCCATCAAGGCCACCAAGGAGTACATATCGCGCAAGGGGATAGGCAAAGTCAAGGTCAACTACCGCCTGCGCGACGCCATCTTCTCGCGCCAGCGCTACTGGGGCGAGCCGTTCCCCGTCTACTACAAGGACGGCGTGCCTCACATGCTTCCGGAAGAGAAGCTGCCGCTTGAGCTGCCGGAGGTCGACAAGTTCCTGCCTACCGAGACCGGCGAGCCTCCGCTGGGACGCGCCAAAAACTGGACGACTCCCGAGGGTTATCCCCTGGAGCTCTGCACGATGCCCGGATTCGCCGGATCGTCGGCCTACTATCTGCGATATATGGATCCGCACAACGGCGATGCTCTCGTCAGCCGCGAGGCCAACGAGTACTGGCGCAATGTCGACCTTTATATAGGAGGCACGGAGCATGCCACGGGCCATCTGATCTACAGCCGGTTCTGGAACAAGTTCCTGTATGACCTTGGCTATGTGTGCGAGGACGAGCCGTTCAGGAAACTCGTCAATCAGGGCATGATCCAGGGGCGGAGCAACTTCGTATACCGCATCAAGGACACCAACCGTTTTGTCAGCGCCGGCCTGAAGGACCGCTACGACGTCACTCCGATACATGTCGACGTAAACATAGTCAGCAACGACATTCTCGACCTTGACCGCTTCCGTGCGTGGCGTCCGGAATTCGCCGACGCCGAATTCGAGCTGGAGGATGGCCGCTATGTGTGTGGCTACGCTGTGGAGAAGATGTCGAAGTCGATGTTCAACGTGGTCAATCCCGACGACGTGGTGGAGCGCTACGGCGCCGACACACTCCGCCTGTATGAGATGTTCCTCGGTCCGCTGGAGCAGAGCAAGCCGTGGGACACCAACGGCATCGATGGCGTGAACCGCTTCATCCGCAAGATGTGGAATCTCTTCTATCGCGGCGACGAGCTGCTGCTGACCGACGGCGAGCCTACCCGCGAGGAACTGAAGGCTATACATAAGCTGATAAAGAAGGTGACAGGCGATATCGAGGCGTTCTCCTACAATACGTCGATAGCCGCTTTCATGATATGTGTCAACGAGCTCTCGCAGCTCAAATGCCACAACTGCCAGGTGCTGACGCAGCTCGTGGTGCTTCTGGCTCCGTTCGCTCCCCATGTCAGCGAGGAGCTCTGGCACGCTCTGGGCAACGGGTCGACGGTGTGCGACGCCGAGTGGCCGTCGTGGAACGAGGAGTATCTGCGTGAGGATTCGGTCAACTATGCCGTGTCGTTCAACGGCAAGGCCCGCTACAATATCACCGTGGCCGCCGACATGGATCCCAAAGCCGTCGAAGCCGCCGCTCTCGGGCATGAGAACGCCGCGCGCTGGCTCGAAGGGAAGCAGGTGGTGAAGGTGATCGTCGTTCCGCGCAAGATCGTCAATATCGTAGTGAAATGAAGCGCAGGATAGTATTCGCCACCAACAACGCCCACAAGCTCGAAGAGATCCGGGCCATAGCGGGCGACAGGCTGGAGATACTCTCTCTGGCCGACATCGGCTGCCATGACGACATCCCCGAGAATGAGCCTACCATCGAGGGCAACGCCATAGCCAAGGCCCGCTGGGTGCGCGACCGCTACGGCTACGACTGCTTTGCCGACGATACGGGACTGATGGTGGATGCGCTCGGCGGCGAGCCGGGCGTGCATTCGGCCCGCTATGCCGGCCCGGGTCATGACTCGAAGGCAAATGTCGATCTGCTCCTGAACCGTCTGGCGGGTATCGCTGACCGCAAGGCCCATTTCACAACGGTGATAGCGCTCACCGAGGGCGATGAGGTCAAGGTGTTCGAGGGCCGTGTAGACGGCGAGATACTGACGGAGCGCGACGGCGAGGGCGGATTCGGATATGATCCGGTGTTCCGTCCCGAGGGTTATGCCGAGTCGTTTGCCTCGATGACTCCGGAAGAGAAAAATGCCATAAGTCACCGCGGCCGCGCTACTGCCAGGCTGCTTGAATATTTTAATTCGCTCTGATGATGCGCAGGGGGCTGCTGTCGCTGATGATGACGCTTATTGCCGTAGCGTCTGCCTTGGCCGGCATGGTGCCGGGCAGCTGGCGCGTGCGTCCGGTGTGGACCGGTGCGCCGCAGTCGGTGGTGGAGACGCCGGGTATGGTCTATTTCATGATCGGCGGCTCTCTTTTCGCCCGCGACAAGTCGACCGAGGAGGTGACAGCCCTTACCGTGGCCGAAGGGTGCGGCGCTACAGGCGCCACGATGATGGCGTATGCGGCCGACGCGGCTACTCTTGTGGTGGCTTATGAGTCGGGCCATGTGGATCTCATTACTGCCGACGGCATTACGCCGATGCCTGAGATCCGCGACGCCGCCGATGTCGGCGACCATACAGTGTATGACCTGACGGTCGACGGCTCCGATGCATATCTGGCTACAGGTTTTGGCATAGTCAGAATCGATCTGAAACAACAGCGTGTGGCTGATTCGGGTCGATATGACCGCGGAGTGGATCTCGTCACCGTCATGGGGCCGTGGCTCGTCATAAAAAGCGGCGAGGAGATCATGGGCGCTCCCAGAAGCGGGCCGTTGCGCAGCTTTGACGCTTTCCGGCCGATCGTCAGCCGCGGAGGAGCGCGCGATCTCGTCAGTCTGAGCGACTCGCGGCTTATGATAGTGTTCGACAGGCTTGTAGCGCTGGCCGAGGCAGATCCGGCGACGGGAGGCTACAAAGAGAAAGCGTGGGTCGACGTTTCGGCCCATCCGCTTATCACCGTCGCTCCGGGCACGGCATGGCTGCGCGGGGCCGACGGATGCATGTGGCGACTCGATGCCGCCGGAAAGTCAGAGCGGCTGACGGTTCTCCCCGACGCTAAGGGGGCACCGGCTGTCATGGCTTCGGATGAGCCGGAGTCGAGTCTGTGGTGTCTGTCGGCCGACGGCCTCATGCATGCGGTCAGCACGGGAGGCGGAGCGTGGACGACGGCGGTCGAGCTGTTTATTCCGCAGGGGTGCATTTTCACGCGCGATGTGGCCATGATCATACCGGATGCCACCGGCAGACGTGTTTATGTAAGCAATCAGGGAGCGACCAATTACCGTATGCAGCCCGACGACCGCGAGGGGCTTCCGCAGGCTACGACGCTGATAGATGGCGAGAATGCGGCCAACATATCGGCGGTCGATGTCGAGGCTGTCAACCCGGTGTCGGCCGCTCGCCAGAAGACAGCGGGCCGCGTGGCTCTCTCGCCTGAGCGCATCGCCCAGGATCCCGACGATCCCGAAACATATTATCTTGCCACGGCCAACGACGGAGTGTACCGCATCACCGGACGGCAGCTCACAGGGCGCTATAACGGCGCCAACGCTCCGCTGACTGACCTGTATGGCTGGCGTGTATATGATCTGGCCATCGACCGCGGGGGAAATCTGTGGATGGGATCTTCTTCGGAGAACGGCGATGCCGGCCTGGCTGTGCTCCCGGCCGATAAGCGGCGGCTTCCGACAGATGCCGTCAGCGCATCCGACTGGCGCACGTTTGATCTGCAGGGAGCGGTGCTTCACAAGGATATCAGGGTGTTTCACTGCATGAAATCCGACGTCACGCTGGTGTTTGACTCCGACGGGCGCAACGGACTGCTTGCCGTGGATCGGTGTGGAACCGACAATGATCTGAACGACGACCGGCTTGTGAGGCTTCATGATCTCGTGGATCAGGACGGCATCACCTTTACGACCGATCACTTCACTTCGATAGCCGAGGACCGCAACGGAGCGGTGTGGATAGGTGCCGACGGGGGAGTGATCGTGATAGACAGTCCGGCATCGGCGTTCACTCCCGGTTTCAGGGTGCGCCGTCTGAAGATGTCGCATGACGACGGCACCGGTCTGGCCGATTATTTTCTGGAAAGCGACATGGTGACCGACATATCTGTCGACGGAGGCAACCGTAAGTGGGTAGCTACGGCATCCTCCGGACTTTATCTGCTTTCGCCCGACGGCTCGGCGACAGTGGAGCACCTAACTTCCGACAAGTGCCGTCTGATGGCAGACGACGAAGTGAAAGCCGTGTACGCTTCCCAAATTGACAATGCCGTGATGATCGGCACGTCGCGCGGGCTTATCGAATACGGCGGCACGGCATCGGCTCCTGCCGACGACTATTCATCGGTGAAAGTCTATCCCAATCCGGTCACGCCGGATACCGGCTCCGACGTGACGATCTCCGGGCTGACGGAGGGCTCGCTCGTCAAGATAGCCGATGCTTCCGGACGGGTCGTGTGGCAGGGACGCGCCGAGGGGGGCATGCTGCGCTGGCCGGTGGAGAACCATGCCGGCCAACGTGTCTCTTCAGGAGTTTATTACGTGATGGCTTCGAGCGGCCGCGACGCTTCTCCGGCCAGAGGAGCCGTGGCGAAGATACTGGTAGTGAACTAACGGGCCCCTGACAGGGTTAGAATCATTAGATAAAACGAATAAACCGAAAAGATATGGAAAAACTGAGTTATACCAATGAAGACGACAAATGCTACGGCGCCACAGGCATGGCCATAGGCATAGTGGTGTTTGACGGCGAGGACAAACTCACCGGAGTAGGTCTTGACTCCGCTCCGGGCGAAATGATGGAAATGCACAGTAACTTCTATTTTTCAGGCAATCCCGGCCTGTCGGCAAAGGCCGCATGGGCGGAGATACGCGAGAATTTCAGCCTGACGGTGGCGATGCTGATCAGTAACGTGATGTGCCGCAGGATGATCCTCGACCGCTCGATGGTGGCCCCGGAGGTGCGGAAGGGATTGCAGGACACGGTGGTGGAAGAGGGTCGCGAGACGTGTTCGCTCGACGAGGATGAGGCACGCCACATTTTCGATAAGGAATATACATATCTTTTCAGAGTTTTCAATCATCAGGGCGTCCACAGGGTGGCCCATGAATTCGCCGATACGCTGAAGCGTCGGCGTCATCTATCGCGCCTGGAGGTGCTTGAGGAGCTGCGCGCCCTGTCGTCGCTCTGACGAGGGTTCAGGCATCCGGATCATTCACCCGCATAATTCATCATCAACTCAAGGGAGGCTTAAATAAGGAGACTTAAATAATATGAGCGACAGACTTAAGATTTATTGCGTCAACATCAGGGAGTATGTTGATATAAAGGGCGGCGAATCGCTGCTCGACATATTCGGCCGTATCAGTGAGCGCATAGGCTTCATGCCGATATGCGCGCGTGTCAACCACAAGACGGAAGATCTGAGCTTCCCCGTGTTTTCTCCCAAGATGGTGGAGTATCTGCCGGTGGAGAGCGATTCGGGGCACCGCACTTACATCCGCTCCCTGTGCATGATGCTCTACAAGGCTGTCAACGACTGTATGCCTGGCGCGAGGCTGCAGATAGTCCATTCGCTGGCCCACGGCTACAACTGCCGTGTGACCGGGGAGGGAGTGCGGCTTGATGCCGCTACGGTAGCCCGGCTGAAGGACTACATGCTCGGGCTTGTGGCCCGTGATGTCAGATTCGAGCGCAAGGAGCGTCTGACCTCCGACGTGGCCGAGATATTCCGCCGTCAGGGTATGGACGACAAGGCGCGTCTGCTCGATACGCTTCACGACCTGTATACGGTGTATTACCGTCTCGACGGACTTTGCGATTCATATTACGGACAGCTCGCGCCCTCGACCGGAATGCTCGGGGTGTTTGACCTGCAGCTCTACAAGGACGGCATGCTGTTGCTCGGCCCCGATCCGGCCAACCCCTCGGAGCCGCGCCATCCGGTCAGTCAGGAGAAGATGTACAAGGCTTTCACCGACTATCTTCAGTTTAATTCGATTGTGGGCGTGAGCAATTGCGGTGAACTCAACGAGGCCGTGGCACATGATCAGACGGCGATGCTCATCAACGTCAGCGAAGCGCTCCATAACAACCGCATAGCCACACTGGCCGACGAAATCTCCCGGAGGTTTGACGAGGGGGGCGCCAGAATAGTGCTGATAGCCGGCCCGTCGTCGAGCGGCAAGACGACTTTCACCAAGCGTCTGGCCATCCAGCTTATGACCTGCCTGCTGAAGCCGCAGATGATATCGCTCGACGATTATTTCGTCGACAGGGAACACACTCCGCGCGACGAGTCGGGCGAATATGACTACGAGTCGATCTATGCGCTCGACATACAGCAGTTCAATGCCGACCTCAACCGTCTGCTCGCAGGCGAGGAGGTGGAGCTTCCTTACTATAATTTCTCGACAGGCGCCCGCGAATATCGCGGCAACCGCATAAAGCTCGGTGACCGGTCGATCCTGCTCATCGAGGGTATTCACGGTCTTAATCCGGAGCTGACGGCCCGGGTGGATCCGGCTATGCGTTACCGCATATATGTGTCGGCGCTTACCACGATAGCCATCGACGACCACAACTGGGTGCCGACTACCGACAACCGCCTGCTCCGGCGCATAATCCGCGATCATAAATACCGCGGGACGACTGCTGTGGACACCATCAGGCGCTGGCCGAGCGTGCGCCGCGGCGAAGAGCGCTGGATATTCCCCTATCAGGAGAATGCCGACGCCACATTCAATTCGTCGCTGCTTTTCGAGCTCGGTGTGATCAAGGAGGAGGCCGACAGGGTGCTGTCGGGCGTGCCTCGCGACATACCGGAATATGCCGAGGCCTCAAGGCTCCGGAAATTCCTGAGCTATTTCGCTCCGATAGGCAATGAGTACGTGCCCTCGACGTCGCTTATCCGCGAGTTCATAGGCGGTTCCTCCTTTACCTACTGATACCGGTTTAGCTGAACGTCAGATCTGTGGCTCCGATCCTTCGGGGTCGGTGTACCAGCGCGAATACATCAGATAGTTGCGCGCTATCTTGATGTTGAGCTCGCGCGCCTGCTGCGGGTCGACCATCTTGATGAATTTGGCCGGCGCTCCCCCCCAGAGCTCGTTGGGGCCTATCTGTGTGCGTGAAAGCACGACCGATCCTGCCGCCACGAGGGCGCCCTCTCCGACTACGGCGTCGTCCATCACCACGGCTCCCATGCCTATCAGCGCGAAGGGGCGGATGTGGCATCCGTGGAGCGTGACGTTGTGACCCACCGACACGTCATCGCCGATCTCGATGGTGGATTTCTGATAAAGCGTATGCAGCACGGTGCCGTCCTGGATGTTGACGCGGTCGCCGATGCGGATTGAATTGACGTCGCCGCGAAGCACGGTGTTGAACCATATCGAGCAGTCGCGCCCTACGATGACGTCGCCTATTATCGAGGCATTGGGGGCAATGAACGAGCCTTCGCCTATCTGCGGGGTGAACCCCCTGAGTGGAATTATCATTGTGCGTGGAGTTTTGTCTTTAACGGTTTATGAGCGGAGCGGGCGTGTGCGGTCGGCAAGCCATGAGTTTTCGGCCTCGGAGAGGAGGGGCGACAGTTCTCTTCTTACGCGTTCGTGATACTCGTCGACCCAGCGGATCTCGTCGGGGGACATGATGGAGAGATCGAAGAGTTTGAGGTCGAACGGGAAAAGCGTCAGTGTCTCGAATTTGAGGAAACGGCCGAATTCGGTCTCCATGGCCGGCACCGTGAGCACGAGGTTTTCGCAGCGTATGCCATATTGGCCTGCCCGGTAGAGACCCGGTTCGTCTGACGTGACCATTCCGGGCATCAGCGGCGTCGGATTCTCGTTGAGGCGGATGCTCTGCGGCCCCTCGTGTACGTTGAGGAAGTGACCGACGCCGTGGCCGGTGCCGTGGAGGTATGAGAGACCATGCTGCCAGAGCGGCATGCGGGCCAGTGAGTCGAGCTGCGCGCCTCGTGTCCCTTCGGGATATACGGCCGATGCGAGGGCGATATGTCCCTTCATTACGAGGGTGAAGTCGGTGCGTTGCTGCGGTGTGGGATCTCCGAGGGCGACGGTGCGCGTGATGTCGGTGGTGCCGTCGAGATAGCTCGCTCCGGAGTCTACCAGAAGGAGACTATCTGTGCCGACTGGAACGTCGGTGTCCGGAGTGGCGGAGTAGTGGACGATAGCTCCGTGGGGGCCGTAGCCGGCTATCGTATCGAAGCTCTGGTCGAAATATAAGGGCTGTTCGGAACGGTAGTGTGTCAGGATGTCGGCGATATCTGTCTCCGTGATGCGCCGGCCGGCGGCTATGTCGGCCTCGATCTGCATGAATGCCTTTACGAGCGCCGCTCCGTCGCGGCGCATGGCCTGCCGGATGCCCTCGATCTGCACCTGATTCTTGCACCCTTTGAGCAATGCCACGGGCGAGGCGCCCTCTACGGCGCGTGATCCGAGCGTGCGGGCTACGTCGCCTGCGGTCTGCGAGGGGCTTACGAGCACTTTTGCGTCGCCGGGGAGGGCGGTAAGGAACGGGAGCGCGCTGTCGTAGGGCATCGTTGCTATGCCGCATCCGTCGAGATAGGCCTCTACGTCGGGCGTCAGTTTACGCGGGTCGACAAATAGGGTGGAATTGCTGTCGGAAAGATAGAGGAACGAGACCGCCACGGGGTTGGACTCAACGTCGCGCGAGCGGATGTTGAGCGTCCAGGCGATTTCAGCGAGGTCGGATATGAATATGGCGTTGGCGCCAAGGCTTCTGACGGCTTCCATGATCGTGGCTGTCTTTGATGCGGCTGATTCGCCGGCGTATTTCTCTTCATGGACGAAAACCGGGTCGAGGGGCATCTCGGGGCGCTCGTTCCAAAGCTCCCGCGCCGCATCGAATCCGACATCGAGCCGTATGCCGGCTTTGGCGAGGCTCTGCTCAAGGTCGCGCGTGGCGTCAATCGAAAAAAGCATTCCGTAGATGCCTACGGTCTGGCCCGGTTTCAGATTGCCGCATAGCCATCCGATGATGGTGGGCGTCTGGGGCTTTCCCTCTTCCATGACTCCGATGCCGGTGCCTTTGAGCTGCGCTGCGGCCTGAAGCCAGTAGCGTGAGTCGGCCCAGATGAACGCCTCCTTTTGGGTGACTACGAGCGATCCGGCTGATCCGGTGAATCCGGAGAGCCAGCGCCGCACCTGCCAATGGTCGGCGATGTATTCACTCTGATGTGGGTCGGTCTGCGGGAATATTGCGGCGTCGATGCCTCTGGAGCGCATCAGGTCGCGGAGCTGTTGTAGCATGGTGTTGACTATATTAAGGGTTGAATGATATGATGAGATGCAAATATAAGTATTATTTTGGTAACGGACAACAGGCTATGCGGCCGTGCTTGCTGCGATATGTTTGATAATCAGGTCGAAATGTCGGAAAAGCGGAATTTTTGCGAAAAAAAACGCCGGGATGTTTGGAGATATGGAAAATCGGTTGTAATTTTGCATCGCTTTTGAGCCGGATGCGTAAGTGTCAGCAGCTCAAATCTCGCCTCTTTAGCTCAGTTGGCCAGAGCACGTGATTTGTAATCTCGGGGTCGTTGG
>CALHWU010000039.1 GCA_938039795.1 uncultured Muribaculaceae bacterium | reverse complement strand
GGTTGCGGCTGATGCGCGAGCATCCGGCGATAAGAAGCGCTGTGATGAGTATGATAGGTAGCCGTGTCATTCTGGATGGTATTATGCTGCAAAGTTAAGCATTTTGCATCGTTGTGCAAAAGTCTGCGGCAAGGCGGTCGGAGCGGTTTGTCGCGCTGTCAGCGGCGGTTGCGGGGATGATGGGCGAGGATCTCCTGGCGCAGCCGCGAGCGGTCGAGGTGCAGGTATATCTCGGTGGTCGCGATGCTTTCATGGCCGAGCATCTGCTGGATGGCGCGCAGGTTGGCTCCCCCTTCGAGCAGATGGGTGGCGAAAGAGTGGCGCAAGGTGTGGGGCGATATGGTCTTTGTGATGCCGGCGGCTGCGGCGAGACGCTTGATGATGGTGAAAATCATCTGGCGCGTCAGCCGGCTCCCGCGCCGGCTCAGGAACAGGTAGGGCTCTTCGCCGCGCCTGATGGGGAGGGCGGCGCGTTCGGGCAGATACCCCCTGATCCACTCTAAGGCGGTCTGGGATATCGGCACGAGCCGCTCCTTGGAGCCTTTGCCCTTGACCACGAGATAGCTTTCGTCGGAATATATCTTGCCGATCTCCAGATTGACCAGCTCCGACACGCGCAGCCCGCAGCTGTAGAGCGTCTCGATGATGGCATGGTTGCGCGTGGCCTCGGCGCTCGCGGGGTCGATGGCCGCGAGCATGGCGTCGATCTCCCCGATGCTGAGCACTTCGGGCAGGTGCAGCCCGATGCGGGGCGTCTCAAGCAGCTGCGAGGGATCGGTGTCGAGAAAGTGCTCCGTGTGGAGAAAGCGGCAGAATGATCTCACGCCCGACAGTATGCGCGCCTGCGACCGCGGACTTACTCCGAGATCGTGGAGCGCGGCGCCGAACGTCTGCAGGTGTTCAAGGGTCAGATCGGCCAGGCTGACCGATTCGTCGTCGAGAAAGCGCAGCAGTTTCTCAACGTCCATGCGGTAACTGACGCGGGTGTTGTCCGACAGCCCGCGTTCGAGGCTCACGTGGGCCTCGTAGGTGTCGAGCAGACGGTCGAGATCGGTTATGCGGCGCAGCTGGGTCATATGTCGATCATGTAGTCGGTGCGGGGGAGGCGTGGCGACCTTACGGCTACCGCGGCGCGCCGTCCCTCGAAGAGCATGCCGCACCCCTCGGCGTCGAGCCTGCGGCGCATTGCCGCGACATCGCCGGCAAACGACGCCCCTTTCACCGCCATCTCCGCTCCGGAAATCCCGGGCTGCCGGTCACGCGGCAGGCCGTGCCGGTGCCCCAGATCCAGCGCACGCTGCAGCGCTTCGTCGCCGTGGCGCAGCGTCACTCTCTGCGGCGATACGCTCAGCGCCACGCGGTAGGCCATCCGCTCGATGTCGCTCTCCAGTTCGTCGTAAGCATAATATCCGTCGCGCTGATGGAGCACTTCGGTGATAAACCGGTAGGCGAACGGGGAGTGGACGCCGTTGCCGCGTCCGCGCCAAAGGCGTCTTATTCGGTCGGCGAATCGCATTGTTTTCCGGTGCCGGCGGCAGCCCGTCTGAGTCCGGCGGCTATGGCTGCCGCGAGCGCAAGATAGATGAGTATTATCGAGATGTAGGCTGTGGTGGTAGTGGTACGGAGTGAGTCGGGGTCAAACCACATCTCTATCGTGTGGCTTCCGGCCGGGAGGCGCATGGCGCGCAGCAGGTAGTCGACGCGCCCTATCTCGGCCGGAGCGCCGTCGACAGTCGCCTTCCATCCCCAGGGGAAATACACTTCGGAAAACACCGCAAGTCCGCCTTTGGCCGACCGGGCGTGGTAGGTCAGACGGTTGGGAGCATAGGAGGTCTCGAATATCGTGTCGCCGGGCGACTTGGGCGTTGTCAGATCGCCGAGTATGGGCCGAAAACGGCTGTCGGCTACGGCTGTCACCGCAGGGTCTATATCCGAGAGCGCGGCCATCTCGGCGTCGGCGCCCTCCACGTAGATCAGCGAGTCGGCTATCCATGCGTTGCCGAGGGCGTGGTCGTTAATCACCGCCTCGCCCTGGGCCGTTATCACATAGCGGGCGTTGAGCATGTCGAGCACCCGGAAGTCGGCCTCTGTCGGGTTGCCGCCGAGCAGCGGCTGGAGATGTCGGTCGATGAGATCCTGATAGCGTGTGAGCTTTGCGGCGTGGTAGCCGCCTATCGCCTTATGGTGATAGGAGGGATCGGCCTGCCAGAACCGCTGCATGTCCATCACGCGGTAGTTCATGGCAGTGTCGGCGAGTATGGCGCGGTCGGCGTCGCTGAGCGGGAACTGCGGCGCCATGGCCAGGCGTTTGGCCACGAAGCTCTCCGAGTCGACGTAGCGTTTGTCGACCGTGAACAGGTCGAGGAGCACTATCGCCCCGATGGCGCCCATCGCTACGGCGGCTTTCAGCCGGCCGCGCATGAGCATGACGAGCACTATCGCTCCCGCCGCCACCACAAGGAAGCTCCGCAGGGCGTCGCCCGACACCATGGCGTGGCGTATCGTCTCGATGGCGGCATATATCCGGGGATTTTCAAGGCTGAAATACTGCAGCGTCGACTGGTCGGCGCCTCCGGCCGACAGGCTCTGCGCTATCATGGCGTCGATCTGGCGGTCGGAGCCTCCGATCGGCGAGCCGTAGATGCCGGGCATGATGATTCCGGCCAGGCAGAGCAGCATGACGGGGCCGAAGCTCCATATCATCGGCTTGCGGAAACGCTGCCATGCGTCGGGGGTGGTCAGAAGTTTCTGCAGAGCCATTATGGCCAGCAGGGGCATCGTGAACTCAGCGATGACCAGTATGCTCTCCACGGTGCGGAACTTGCTGTACATCGGCATATGGTCGATCATCAGATCGGTCAGCCACATGCAGTTGC
>CALHWU010000038.1 GCA_938039795.1 uncultured Muribaculaceae bacterium | reverse complement strand
CGTGCCCATGACGAACAGCCAGCTGGCGGGCTTGTCCTTGTAGCGGTAGAGCAGCGCTATTCCCCCGAGGGCGGTCGCTATGCTGGCTATCATGACCGGCGACAGCCGCTCGCGGTAGACCGCAGCCATGATCACAGCCACCATCACGGGATATACAAACAGGATGGTCGAGGCTATGCCGGCATCCATGTAGTTGTAGGAGAGAAACAGCGAGAGCGACGACAGAGCCATGAGCAGTCCGAGCATGGCCAGAGTGAGCAATTGCGGGCGCGTCACCCTGAAACTGCGGCCGCGCATGGCTGTCATGGCTGCCAGAAGCGGTATGGCCAGGGCATAGCGGAAAAACAGCACGGAATCCGCCGTCATCCCCGCCGAGTAAAGCGGCAGGGCGAATAGCGGATTCATGCCGTAGGTGGCCGCGGCCACGATGCCGAGCGCGTAGCCTTTAAGCTTCGGGTTCATCAGCGCGATCGGTCGGTGAGGATTATTTCACTCCCTTCGCACCCTTCACTCCGCCTCCCATGGCGAAGATATTGGCGTCGTAGGTAGTGGTCTTGCGCTGGCGCTGACGGTCGCGTTTGAGCGCGAGGCGCACGAGGCGGTCCATCAGTTCGGCGAAGGGTATGCCCGAAGCCTCCCACAGATAGAACGAGAGCGATCCCGGTATGGTGTTGATTTCGTTGACGTAGATCTCGCCGTTGTCCTCGTCCATGATCACGTCGACGCGGCTCACGCCGTGGCATGAGAGCACTCTGAACGTCTCGCCGGCGAGGAACCGTATGCGCTCGCTCGTCGCTTCGGGCAGATCGGCGGGTATGCGCTTGGCCGAAGCCTGCATGCCTTTGGCTCCCTTGGAGCCGCCCATATACTTGTCTTCATACGAGAGGATCTCGCCGCTCTTTATCGGCTCCTCGCATACGGAGGTCTGATATTCGTCGCAGTCGCCGAGCACGGAGCAGTTGATCTCCTTGAGATTGTCGACCATATGCTCCACTATGATGCGCGACGAATAGGTGACGGCGTCGTTGACACACTGCACCAGCCGCTCGCGGTCGGCGGCGCGGCCTATGCCGACGCTCGATCCGAGATTGGCCGGTTTCACAATCACCGGATAGCCGAGAGTCGATTCGATGCGGTCCATGACCTCCTGACGCTTGTCGAACCACTCCTTGTCGGTGAACCATACGTAGTCCACCACAGGCACTCCGCAGGCCTGCAGGATCATCTTCATCGTTATCTTGTCCATGCCGTTGGCCGAGGCGAGCACGTCGCAGCCCGCAAACGGCAGTCCGATCAGGTCGAAGAGACCCTGTATGGTGCCGTCCTCGCCGTTGGCACCGTGGAGCACCGGGATGGCCACGTCGAGATGGGCCACCGTGTCGGATCCGAACATCTTGCGCCGGGCCATATAGAGGTTGGAATCGCCGTAGGTCGGGCGCATATACACTTCCGTGCATTGCTGGAGGAGTTTCTTGGGGTCGCGGTAGTTCGACACCTCCATGAGCGCATCGCCTGTAAACCACCGTCCGTCCTTGGTGATATACACCGGGGTGACGTCGTAGATATTGTGGTCAATTGCCGCCATGGCCTGCGAGGCCGAAATTACTGAAATCTCGTGTTCGGTGCTTCTTCCGCCGAAAAACACTCCTATATTGGTCTTCATTGTGTTTGATTTTATGTCGAAAAATCGGTTTTACTTGAATGTGTCGGGCAGATCGTTTTCGTAGAGGACGGTATCGCCCGGCTGCATGATCTGTCCGAGCCGGGCCTGTGCCTGCGCGAACGTGTCTGTGATGATCACATTTCCTTCCGGCATGCCCCCCTCGGATGCGCCCGAGCTGATGGCTTCGCGGTTGTAGCGTCCGACGATTATCGCTATGTCGGCGCAGCCGGCTATCTTGCGGCCAAGCTGCCGGTTGAGCTCCTCCTGCCGGTCGCCGAGCTCTATCATGCCAGGGGTCACTACGATACGGCGACCGCCGGTCATGCCCGAAAGGACGTCGAGCGCCATGGCGGAGCCGGTGGGATTGGAATTGAACGCATCGTCGATGATGGTGATGCCGCCGGGAGTGCGTCGCATGTTCAGGCGATGCTCTACCTGGCGTATGTCGGCCACGGCAAAGCGGATCTTCTCCTGCGGCACTCCCAGGCGCACGGCCATGGCGATCGCGCCGAGCAGATTGGATATGTTGCATTCGCCCACCAAGCGGGTCTGGAGCTGCATGCTGAAACCGTCAGGACCGTTGACGGTGAAAGTCGTGCCTTCGGGAGAGTAGACAATGTCGGTCGCGGTCCACTGCGCGCCTGCGGGATTGCTGACGGCGTAGCGGTCGCAGGTTACGTTGGTCACCTCGCGGGCGGCCGCATAAGGGAAGTCGTTGTTGACGGCGGCATAGCCGTCGGAGGGGAGCGCGTCGATAAGCTCGAACTTGGTGCGCTGCACGTTTTCGATCGATCCGAACGATTCGAGATGCTGCTCGCCGACGGCGGTCAGTATGCCGTAAGAGGGATGCACCAGGTCGCATATCTCCTTGATGTCGCCCGGCTGTTTGGCTCCCATCTCCACGATAAACACCTCGTCGTAGGGCTTGAGATACTCGCGCACCGTCCGCACAACGCCCATGGTGGTGTTGTAGCTGCCGGGCGTCATGCATGTGGCGAAGTGCTCGTCGAGTATGCGTTTGAGATAGTGTTTGGTGCTCGTCTTTCCGTATGATCCGGTGATGCCCACCACTTTCAGGCCGCGGCATGAAGCGAGGATGCGGGCCGCGTCGTCGCGATAGCGGCGGTTGATCCTGTCTTCAAGCGGCTGCAGGAGCCATACGGCCGCGATTGTCACCATGTGGGAAGCGCAGTAGAGCAGCTGCAGGGCCACAGCGGCCGCAAACGCCGGTCCGAGCCATGAATGGCCTCCGTAGGCTATGGCGGCGATGGCCGCTACAGCCACTGAAATGATTGCGGAGGTGATATAGATGCGGCGTGCGCGTGGAGTCATCACCAGCGGTTTCTTATATCGGCGGGTGGAAAGATACCATATGTTGCCGAGGGCGAAAGCCCCAATCAGGATCATCCCGATCCGGTCGGTGCCGAATGCCACGAGCGCGGCCAGAGCCACGATCATGCCTGCCAGGCGGGGCCATGAAGTCGTGTCGGCCGATGTGCGCAGCCATCGGCGGTAGCGCTCGATGCGGTATGAATTCTGTTGCATCATCATCAGGTCGCGTCGGAGCTCGGCGGCCAGACTCAGGGCGGCGCAGGCCGTCACCAGCGAGAAAATTATCGTAATCAGCATATACTGTCGGTTGTCATGATTTCAGGAAGCTTGATAGCACGGCTGCAAACTGCCGTGGATTGTCGAGGAAGCTGTAGTGGCCGCATCCGGGGAACGAAACAAGGGCTGCCTCGGGAATGAGACGCTCCATGATGCGGGCGTCGCGCATCGGCGTGGCGGTGTCGTTCTCTCCCCAGATCAGCAGTGTCGGAGCCTTGATGGAGGGCATTACGCGGCGGAGATCATGGTTGACCACCTTGGAGAGCACGGCCCTCATGGTCGGAGAAGCCGAGGCGTAGTCGGCCGACCCGTTGCGGCGTCGCCCCTCCTCGATCTTATGCGCGGCGGCCTCTTTGCCCATGGTGAGCTCCATGATGCGCCGCGAGAGCTTGAACGAATATACCTTGAAATAGTAGCGCAGGCCTCTGCGGGGCTTGACGCCGGCTGCATCGACCAGTATCACCTTGTCGACCGGGCGTCTCGAAGCGAAAAGTATGGCGATACGGCCGCCGAAGGAGTGCCCGACGAGTACCGGACGGTCGAGGCCGAGCTTTTCAGCCATGCGTTCCACGAAGGTGGTGTATTCCTCCACGTTCCATGCCTCGGGCGGTTCGGGCGTCTTGCCGAATCCCGGGAGGTCGAGCGAATACACCCGGTGGGTCTGGGAAGCAGTGCGTGCTATTGATGCCACAGTCGAGCTGTTGCAGCCCCATCCGTGCATGAGTATCAACGGGCGCCCCTGGCCGCTTACTTCGTAATGCAGCTCCAGGCCATCGATTTCGCATATCTGTTCCATGTCGTTTCGCAATTCTTTGGCAAAGTTAATCAATTCTTTTCAATCTCTTCGGCTCTCCCCCTCCAACATTCACAAAATCTTCACCGGCGCGGATAATTCATTTTATTATACACGCAGCGTAAATTTAGCGGAGGATTTGGTGGAATCGGGGCGCGGTTGTAAATTTGCAGGGAGATGCACAGACTGATGACCATAATCTCTGTAGTGGTGTTCGCGGCCATAGGGTTGTGGATATTCTATCTCGCCGTGACAGGGCGGGGAGAGACGTCGCTGCCGGTCGATACGTCGGCCTATGCCGTCAGAGGAGCCGATATATCGGCCCACAACGGCCGGGTGGATTTCGACATACTGCGCGACAAAGGGCTCGATTTCGTATATATCAAGGCTACGGAGGGCTCCGACTTCAAGGATGCGGCTTTCGCCGCCAATCTCAATGCCGCACGGAAAGCGGGGCTGAAAGTCGGAGCGTATCATTTCTTCAGGTTTGACTCGCCGGGCTATATGCAGGCGCTGAATCTGCTGCATTCGGTCAGGGGGCGCCGGCTTGATCTGCCGCTTGTGATAGATGTGGAGGAGTGGACCAATCCGGTCAACCGCTCGACCGACCAGACCGTCGGCAGGATCAAGGAGATGGCCGAGGAACTGCGTGCCGAGGGATACCGTGTGATGCTGTATACGAACAAAGACGGTTACAGCCGTTTCGTCGAAGGGCGTCTCGGCAATTATCCGCTATGGATCTGCTCATTCCAACCACTTGAGGATGACACTGACTGGACGATGTGGCAATATACCCACCGCGGCACAATAGAGGGCATCGACAGGCTGATAGACCTCAATGTGTATCGGGGCACCAGAGCGCAATGGGACAGTCTGACTGCGGTGCGCCGTGAGGATCCGGCGCCGGTGAGTCTGCAATATTCCGCAATATCTGACGTTAAGTAATAAAAAACCGACCGCAGTGGTAAAAAATATATTGCTGCCTTTTGTCATGCTGATCGCGGTGATATCGGCCGCGCCTGTCGGGTGCCATGCATTCGATCTTAATGTTTATGCCGATACATCGGCTCTTGCTTCCGGCAAGTGGGTAAAGATCAGCACAGAGCCTGTGGGCGGCATTCATTTCGTCAGCTACCGCGACCTGCGCAGATGGGGGTTCGGCAGTCCGGAGAGGGTCAGTGTGGCCGGATATGGCACTCTGACCGATTCCGACGTACTTTCCCAGGCTGATTATATCGACGATCTTCCGCAAGTGGCGGCGCTGCATGCCGACGGGGGCATCTATTTCTATGCCGCACCGGCAGCACGCATCGTTACGGGAAGCGACGGACGCGTACTGGCCACGGAAAATCCATATGTGGTGCGCCCATGCTATTTTCTGACAGATACGCGCACTCCCAAGGCACCCACTGAAGAGGGAATAGCCGACGCGTCGTCCCGACCGCAGACTGAATTTACCGCTCTCGTACATCATGAGACTGATGCCGTCAGCTACGGCCAGTCGGGACGCACACTTGTCGGAGAGGATTTCCGGGTGACGCCGTCGCGACTCTTCCGTCTCGATCTGCCGGGACACGTGGAGGGCACGGAAGCGTGGATCCGCATACGGTTCGCGTCGCGCACAAGTTCGCAGTCGGCTCTCGTGCTCACCTCGGGCGGCGAACGCATAGATGCCGACGGAGCGCTGCCGGCTGTCAGCGGCAACAATTACGGCCGGCTGACCGATGTGGAAGCCACTGTAATGCCGGCCGACGGGAGAGTCGACCTCGGCATGACGTTCGTGGGTATGGGCACGATATATTCGGCCAATCTCGACTGCATTGATATCAACTACACCCGAAGGATATCTATCGGCAGTGAGCCGCTCGTGTTTACGGCTGTACGCCCCTCGGTGCGGCTCGAAGGGGCCAAGGCCTCGGTGCGCGTATGGGATGTGACCGACCCTCTGCGTCCTGTTGCGCTCACCGTCGCTTCAGCCGACGGCGCTGCGGTATGGACCAATCCTTTCATGGGCGAACGGCGCTATGTGGCCTGGAACGGCGTTGAGGGCGTCGCCACGCCTGCCTTCGAAGGGACGGTGACGTCGCAGAACCTTCATG
>CALHWU010000037.1 GCA_938039795.1 uncultured Muribaculaceae bacterium | reverse complement strand
AGTCATTTCCATAGGCGACAATGACGAAGCCATAGCGCTTGCCACGAGGATTTTCAACCGTGTGCGCAGACTGAGAGAGGATCTTTCGGATCTGCGTATCTTTGTCAGATGCACCGACGACAATAAGGTGGAGGCGATAAGAAAGGGCGCCGACCATTACAACTTCGGCTATGGCAAAGGCACGGACAATATTCCTGTCATAAGGATATTCGGACAGCCTGGCCTGACTTATACATATGATCTTGTGGTGAGCGACCGGCTGACCGGCATTGCCAGAAAATTCCATGAGGAATACCGTCGCCTGAGCGGCGAGGGCAAAAGCTGGGACGAGCGCCATAGTGAGATGACAGATACCGGAGTGCCGCATATCGACAAACTGCGCAAACTGCGCCGGCAGGAGTCGCAGGACATGGCCAACGCATTCCATTGCGCCACCAAGACCTATATCCTGCGCCGGGCGATGGGCGCGGAAGTCGACTGGCAGTCGTTCTGTCTCAGATATTTCAGCGCCGACGGTACGGCGAAAGTGACAGGTTCGCGCACGGCCATCAGATACCCGGATCTTTCGCCGGCTGAAAACCGGATAATTCTCCGCCTGGCCATGCTTGAGCACTTGCGATGGAATGCAGCACATGAATTGCTCGGCTACCGCTTCAACGAGCATGGCACATGCTGCGACGAGCGCACCATGATGCACAATTGCCTTTGCCCGTGGAATCGCCTTGACGCCAAGAGCGACGAGGTGACCGGCTGGGATTGCGACTACAAAAGATACGACTTCTGCGTGGTCGACACTTCCATAGCTCTCTCCAAGGACAGATTATGCGGTACAACTCAAACGAAGTGAACCGTCTGAGAAGATTATAACACGGGGGAAAGCCTGACACCGGCAGATATTTTCGGCAATATTTCTCATACTATTGCTTCACATTTATTTAATGTCGGGTTAATATTTATGAAATCATATCGGAATAATTTTGTGGCAGAAAACCAACAGAATTATTCTTATGAAAAGACGATTGATTTCGACCATTTTCGCCATTCTGCTTTGTGCGGGAGGATATGCCTCGCCCAGGTATATATTCTTCTTTATCGGCGATGGGATGGGTCTGGGCCACATCATGGCTACAGAAAACTATCGGCGCATGGTGCTCGGGAAGAGAGAGCCGATGATCATGCTGACGATGCCTCATGCAGGCATAATGACTACTTACTCGGCTTCATCGCCGGTTACTGACTCGGCTGCAGCGGGTACCGCTCTGGCCTGCGGGCAAAAGACATCCAACCGCGTGATCGGTATAAATCATGACGGGGATACCCTGATGTCGATCGCCGGGGTTCTCCACCGGAAAGGCTATGGTGTAGGACTGGTGACAAGTGTGGCTCCTGACGATGCCACTCCCGCTGCTTTTTACGCGCATGTAAAGGATCGCTCGATGTTTGACGATATCGCATCTGACGCCATAGAGTCGGGCTATGAGTTTATCGCCGGGGCCAATCTGCGCGGCGAAACAAGTAATTACGAACGTTTCCGTTCGGCAGGGATTGCCGTAGCAAGAGGCGCCGAAGAATGTCGTGATGCCGGTTCACGCCGTGTATTGCTGCTCAACACTGACAGTGTGATGCTTAATGACATAGGGTATGCTCTTGACTCAGTGAAGTCTTCAATGAATCTACCCGAAATGACAAGGCTTTGTATGGATCATCTGCTTAAGCATTCGTCCGACAGGTTTTTCATGATGGTGGAGGGCGGAAGCATAGACCATGCCGCTCACAGCAATGACGGAGCATCAGTCATAAAGGAAATCATCAGTTTTGACCAGGCTCTCCGGCACGCCTATGATTTCTATCTTGCGCATCCCGATGAGACGGCAATCATCGTCACCTCCGACCATGATACCGGCGGTATGGCCACGGTGAGCAACGGAGGCAGTCTTGAGACTGTCGACATGCAGAAGATGTCGAAAGACCGGTTGAACGACCGGATAAAAAGTCGCATCGCATCCGGACAGCGTATCAGCTGGGATGAGATGGCAGATCTGCTGACCGAACAGTTTGATATCGGAAGCGGCATTAAGATGACTGCTGATGAGGAAGAGCGTCTGCGCCAGAGCTTCGCCAGATCCTTCGGTAGGGAAGCATCGTCGCAACATCTGACCACTTATTCAAGTTATTCCGAATTTATCGACGTATTGTTTGATGTTCTTAACGCTCATATGTCAATAAAATGGATCACTGACGATCATACGGCTAATCCGGTCGGGGTGTTCGCAGTCGGCAAGGGAACGGAGAAGCTTGGCTGCACGATTGACAATACAGAGATCTACGACTGGCTGATGGACAGCATCATTAGAGATGTTAGGCTATGATAGCTCCGGCATCCCAAGAGTCCATAAACTGTAAAGCTATATAAGAAGACTGATATAGATAACCTATTAATAAACCAGACTATCAGAAATGAACAGAATCATTATCACTCTAATGGCGCTTTTCGGATTATGCGCACCAACCGTATCGGCGGCCATCGTCAGCGGTACGGTCCGCGATTGCGAAGGCAACCCGCTTGCCGGAGTCAAGGTTTCCGACGGAAAGGCGATCGTAAGGACGGGAGAAGACGGTAAGTACGTGATGCCGACAGATAAGTCCACCGGCTACGTATTCGTATCCACCCCTGAAGGCTATGAGCCAGCAGCGATGCTTGTCAACCGCCCGAAATTCTGGCAAATGCTCACGGCTGCTCCCGACGCCGACGAGGTGGCGGATTTCACGCTGCGTAAAGTGGATGACCGCCGATATAGGTTCCTGACCCTCGCCGACATACAGATAGGCCGGCGGATCAATGATGTGGCAATGTATCACTCAAAATCGGTGCCCGACATCAACGAGACCATCCGTCTTTCCAGATCCGAAGGCGTAGAGCCGTTTATAATCACTCTCGGCGACGAAAGCTGGGACGCCTACTGGTACACCAACGGATATGCGTTGCCTGAAATAATTGCCGACGAAGAGCGGCTTCACTGTAAGGTCTACAATGTGATAGGCAATCATGACCATGACCCTTACATAGAAGGCGATGAGCACTCATCCGACACATGGCGCCGGCTGATGGGACCGAATTATTATTCGTTCGACAAGGGATCGGTGCATTTCGTAGTGCTTGACAATATCGACTATATCAACGAGGGAGGCCGACAGGGTGCGGTCGGTAAGCGCAACTACAATAATGCCATATCGCGGACTCAGCTTGACTGGCTCAAAGCGGATCTGGCAACCGTAGAAAGTTCTACTCCTGTAGTCGTGGCGATGCATATCCCGTTGTATTGCGAGGACGGCACGTATTTCACTTCCAACGGAGCCGAACTGTGTTGCATACTCTCATCGTTCGACGATGTCAGGGTAGTGACCGGTCACACACATTTCTGTTATGCCGTGAACTCATCCGACGGGAAGATCAAGGAAAACAACTATGGGGCGGTATGCGGCACCTGGTGGGCAACAGATCAGGCGGATTACGGCAACAACAGTCTCTGCCGCGACGGCTCCCCCTCGGGATACGCCATATGGGATGTTGACGGCAAGAACCTTTCGGGCATTTATAAAGGCGTCGGACTTCCGGCTGACTATCAGTTCCGGCTTTACGACGGCAACACTCTTGAAGCACCGGAGCAAAACGCCGTCTATGTCAATGTATGGGGCTGGGCGCCCGGATGGAAGATCGAAGCATCCGAAAATGGTAAGCCTCTGAATGTGGAACAGGTATCATACCGTGATCCGCTACATGTCATATCATGCGAGAAGCCTCATCTGGCGCTCGGACGCAAGAACCCGACAATGGCCTCGACGACTGCTCATTTTTTCAGAATGGTAACGCGCAAGGCTACAACGCCTGTTACAGTGACCGTCACCGATGCTGAAGGGCGACGCTTCACGGAAACAATGGTGCGTCCGAAATCTCTATCAACAGATATGAAATAATATCCATGACAGATGTAATTAAATGATTATGAGACGAATTTTAAGCCTAGTCGTGATGCTGGCCATCATGCTGTCGGCGCTTGCTCAAACCAGGCAGATCAAAGGGATTGTTGTCGACGAAGACTCGGAGCCGCTTGTCGGAGCCAGGGTAAAGCTCGAAGTAGAGCCGCCACGGTTTGTGACGACCGATATCGACGGACAGTTTTTTGTCGACGCTCCCGACAACACCGTTTATCTTGAGATATCATATATCGGGTTCAAACCGCAGCGTGTGAGAGTTCCGGCCGAGCAGTCGGAGGTGACAGTGACCCTCGGCATGCTTCAGAATCTCCTTGACGAAGTGGTGGTAGTGGGTTATGGCACTCAGAAGAAAGTCAATCTTACCGGAGCGGTAGGCGTATTGAGTGATAAGGAGATCGCCGACCGTCCGTCGCAGTCGCTCACACATATGCTTCAGGGAGCGGTGCCTGGGCTCAATATCACGACCTCGTCGGGACTGCCCGGGTCGTCGCCGACAATCAATGTGCGCGGCGTCTCATCGGTCAACGCTACCTCTCCCCTCATACTGGTGGATGGCGTTGAGGGTAATCTCGATTATATAAATCCGGCCGATGTGAAAAACATTTCCGTCATCAAGGACGCGTCGGCCGCGGCGATATATGGAGCGAGAGCCGCTTTCGGAGTGATTCTTGTCACTACCAAGTCGGGATCCGAGACGAAAGGTAAGGCTACAGTAAGGTATTCAGGCCGTTTCGGCTGGGAAGCCACTACCACCAGCACCGACTATGAGGACCGCGGATACTGGTCGGTCTACACAGCCAATACTTTCCAGCAAGCCTACAACGGTACCAACTATATCAATTATACCGATCATGATATGGAAGAGCTGTGGGCCAGAGTAAATGACCGGAAAGAAGTGGAAGGACGCCCTTGGGTGGTGGAAGATGTGCGCAACGGACGCAACCAGTGGGTCTATTATGGCAATTATGACCATTATCACATGAACTTCAATGATTCCCGTCCGAAAATGCAGCATAATCTCTCATTGTCAGGTGGCAACGAGAATGCCCATTATTTCGTGGCCGGAGCATATGAATACCGACGCGGAATACTTAGGGAGAATCCCGACAAATACCGCAAATACAATCTCCGCTCCAACGTAGACTTCCGCATCAACAAGTATGCGACATTTTATAACAATTCTGCCTTCTTCGGATCAAACTACCGTTCGCAGGGCAACGGAAGCATTGAAGATACATTCGCTTACTCCGCCACATGCGGCTTCTCATGCTTTCCTAACAGGAATCCTGACGGCACATGGGTATACTCCACTCCCTATATGAGCGGCAAGATGGCCAACGGCCGCCACATAATGATAGGTGAAGGATCCCACGGCAACACGATAAGGACGCTGGATTTCACCAATACCTCACGTCTGATAATTAATCCGGTAAAGCACCTCACTGTCACGGCCGATTTCAGTTATCATATCAATCAGCACAGAAATTCGTGGCGTTCAAATCACCTGAATTTCCGGGAATATCCCGATGGTCCCATGGAGTTTTACGGTATCGGAGCCGGACAGAACAAACTTACGGAGGAGGTATTTACCGAACAGACCTATACGGTCAATGCCTTTGCCACCTATGACAACACGTGGGGAGGCAGTCACAACCTTACAGCTACGGCGGGATATAATTTCGAACGCTGGACCCAGAAGAATGTCAGTGCCACAGGTTATGAACTGTCGTCGCCTGAACTCGACGATCTGTCGCTGGCCAACACCATGTTCCAGATGGGAGGCGGACAGAACGAGTATAAGCTTTCAGGTATATTCGGACGCGTCAACTATAATTACGAGGGACGCTATCTTCTTGAGCTCAGCGGACGATACGACGGCTCATCGCGCTTTGCCTCCGACAAGCGGTGGGGATGGTTCCCGTCGGGATCCATAGGCTGGCGTATTTCCGAAGAGAAATTCTTCGAAGGGATCCGTGATCATGTCGACAATCTCAAGCTGCGTCTGTCATACGGAAGTCTTGGCAACCAGAATGTGTCGTCATATTATACTTTCCTGCGGATGATCACACTCAAGGATTTCTCGACATTCAATTTCGGAACGGATATAAAGGCCAAATATTCGTCGATAGGCGCGCCGATCGCCGACGATCTCACATGGGAAACATCACGCCAGTGGAATCTTGGAGCAGATCTGTCGATGCTGCGCAACCGTCTGTCGCTGACAGCCGACGTTTACGTGCGCAATACGGTCGACATGCTTACTGACGGCATAGAACTGCCTGCAGTGTATGGAGCCACGGTGCCGCAGATGAATACCGCCGACTTGCGCACCAAAGGCTACGAGCTCTCGGTTGGCTGGCGTGATGGCTTCGATCTGTCGGGACGACGCTTGAATTATTCTCTGGGGTTAACACTGAGCGATTACCGATCGCATATCACCCGATATGACAATCAAGACAAGGTGTTCTCCAAACAATATTATAAAGGAATGCGTGTCGGCGAGATATGGGGATATGAGACCGACGGACTTTTTGCCACCGATGAAGAGGCGGCGCAGTATGCATCTGAAGTAGACCTCTCGTATGTGGCAAAGCGTCTCGGACCTGACGGGAAGTGGAAAGCCGGCGATATTAAATTTGTGGATATCGACGGCGACGGCAGGATCTCCATCGGAGATAATTCGGTCAACAATCCTGGCGACCGTAAAATCATAGGCAACTCTCTTCCGAGCCTCCAGTACGGCGTCACTGCGACAGCCGGATACGCTGGCTTTGATGTCGCCGTGCAGTTGCAGGGCACTGGCAATCATTACTGGTATCCCCACGGATATGCCATGCAGTTCTGGGGCCCGTTCGCCGAGGCACAGCTGTCGTATCTGCAGCGCGATTTCATGTCGCAGGTCTGGAGTCCGGAAAATCCCGATGCCTATTTCCCGAGGCCGATGGCCAATTCCGCAATCTCCGGTACTCTCTCGTTTGTCAACGACCGTTATCTTCAGAATATACGCTATCTGAGGTTTAAGAATCTGACTGTGGGCTATACGATTCCTGCCGCGATAACGCGAAAAGCCGGAATTGATAATATCCGTGTCTATTTCACCGGTGAAAATCTCGCCTACTGGTCGCCGTTGAAAAAACACAGTGCCTACGTCGATCCCGAGGCGGCTTTCACCCGCACATCGTCCAATCAGAAAAACCGTATATACTATCCCTGGGCCAAGACGTATATGTTTGGTATAGATGTGATATTTTAAGTTTTGCAACAGAAGAATATATGAACAAGTTGTTATCTTCATTTATTGCGCTCGGATCTGTGTTGGCACTCGCAGCATGCAATGATTCGCTCGATCTCTTGCCGGCCGACCGGATCTCGGAAAATGATTATTTCCGCGACGAGAGCGACTTCCAGCTCTTCACTAATCCTCTTTACAACGACATGTTGCCGAAGACTCAGTTTGCCTTGCAGAGCGATCTGTATGTATGCCAGAATCTCTCAGATGAGATGATGGGCGGCACAAACAGACAGGTGCCTGTAAGTGGAGGAGGCTGGACGTGGACATCCCTCAGGCGCATCAACACTTTGCTCGGACGCGTCGGTAACTGTCCCGATCAGAGTGTAGTGGAAAAATATACAGCCGTGGCGCGATTTTTCCGGGCGTATTTTTACGCCGACATGATAGCCCGGTTCGGTGATGTGCCCTGGTATGAGACCGAACTCGGATCAAGCTCGCCTGAACTCTACAAGCCGCGTGATTCACGGGAATTTGTGATGACGAAGATCATCGAGGATATAGACTATGCCATAATGCATCTGCCGCGTAAGGCGGATGAGCCGGAGGCCCCGTTCCGTGTCACAAAGACGGCTGCCATGGCGCTCAAGTCGCGCTTCTGTCTTTTTGAGGGGACATTCCGCAAATACCACGGGTTAAGCCTTGACGGCAACGGATGGGAATACTATCTGCGGCAGTCTGCCGACGCAGCCGACGCGGCGATGAGGCTCGGTGATAATTCACTGTTTACAACCGGACACCCTGATACCGACTATAATATATTGTTCGCCCAGGACGATGCCAGCATTGATGAATATGTGCTTGCCGTAAGTTTCCGATACGGGATCTTCAATAACTCCCACAACGCAAATGCCCATGCGCTGTTGTCGTCGCAGGCGCGGCCGGGATACACGCGCAAGATGGTCAACATGTACCTGATGGCTGACGGATCAAGATTCACCGACAAGGAAGGATGGTCTACAATGGGATTCCGCGAGGAGACCACGGGCCGGGATCCGCGGCTCGCACAGTCGATCCGTACTCCAGGCTATCACCGCATAGACCGCACGCAGATTCTTCCACCCGACTTCGATGTGGCAATTACAGGATACCAGCCGGTGAAATTCGTGCAGAGTCCGGATGCCGCCGGCGGCAATACTGACCGTGCCAGCTATTCGGTCAATGACATGCCGGTGATCCGTTATGCGGAGATCCTGCTGAACTATGCCGAAGCCAGAGCCGAACTCGGCTTACTGACACAGGATGACCTTGACCGCTCAGTGAATCTGGTGCGTGCGCGGGCAGGAATGCCCCCGATGGATCTCGCGCAGGCCAATGCCTGTCCCGATCCATATCTGATGTCGGAGATGACCGGATATCCCAACGTGGAAGGGCCCGACAAGGGTGCAATCCTGGAAATCCGACGTGAACGTGCAGTCGAACTCGTACAGGAAGGATTCAGATGGAACGATCTGATGAGATGGAAAAGCGGCAAGTCGATAGATGATCAGCCCGGATATTCTCCGATTTCAGGAATGTATTTTCCCGGCCCGGGCGAATATGATCTTTCGGGCGATGGCAACGTTGACCTGATACTTTATCCTGCGGGATCCCCGAAACCATCTGCAGAAAAAGGGGTGCAGGTGATGGAGCTCGGCAAGCAGATCGTGCTGACCGAAGGCGACAAGGGATATATCTGGTTTCATAAATCAATATCCCGGGCTCCCTTTGACGAAGGCCGCGACTATCTGCTTCCAATACCTATCCATGAGCGGTCGCTCAATCATTCGCTCGTGCAGAATCCCGGATGGGCAGACGGCCTGGATTACTGACAGATCGCTTCTTGCTGATTGATTTCCGGCCGGATTGATGACACACATACCCGGTCGTCAGATAACCCTGAAAGCGCTCTCACAGGCTTTCAGGGTTTGTTTGTTCCGCCGACGTGACTACATTGCCGATGCGATATAGTAGATCACATAATCATATGGTGATCCAATAAAAAATTCGCGTAATTTTTAGTAATTTTGTGTAATGGTTATGACGTGGATATAATAATGAAGTGGATATAATAATTAGGTAGATATGACGTTTCCAACGACTATTCCGCGTAAAGACGCTGTCATCTCGTTCCTCTGGCAGCATCTGCTCCTGCTCGCATCGCTTTATCTTATGACGCTGGGCGTGGTGCTGTGTATAAAATCCTACCTCGGCAGCAGTGTCATCTCGTCATTGCCCTTGTCGTTCTCGCTCGCGGGCATGCAGGGCATTGTGCCTCCGCTTACGGTGGGAGGATATACGATCGTGATGAATTTCGTGCTGGTGTTGCTGCAGATTCTGGTATTGCGGCGACGCTTCAATCCCATGCAGCTTTTTCAGCTTGTTATCGGTTTTGTGTTCGGCTGGCTTATCGACGTCAATATGATGGCCACGGCATGGATCGAATGCAATTCTGCACTATCGAAGATCATTACGCAGTTTGCCGGATGCACCGTGATGGGCATAGGCATAGCTTTCGAAGTCAGATGCGGGTCGGTCACTATGCCGGGTGAAGGATTCCCGGTAGCATTGAGCCGCGTGACCGGCATGCCGTTCCCCAAAGTTAAGATGATCGTGGATACCAGTCTTGTGGTGCTTGCCGTTGTCAGCAGTTATCTCTTTTTCGGCCGCTGGGCCTGGAATATCATCGGCCCGGGCACACTTTTCGCCATGCTCTTCGCTGGTTATGCGATAAAGCTTGTTGACCCCCGTCTGGCATGGTTTGACAGGCTGCTGATGTATCGTCCCGGTTTCAGGCGTTACATCATCGGACTGGCACGGTTCATCTACCCGCGCTCACGAGGCTCTCAGTCGTAGATGCCGGTGGAGAGATAGCGTTCGCCTGTATCAGGCAGGAGCGCCACGATCATTTTGCCGCGGCATTCCGGCCGTCTGGCGATTTCAATAGAGGCGGCGAGCGCGGCTCCGGAAGATATGCCTACAAGCAGCCCCTCTTCGCGTGCTATCCGCCGTGTCATGCTTTTGGCATAGTCGGTATAGACGGCCACTGCCTCATCCACTACCGATGGATCGTAGGTCGCCGGAATGAAACCTGCCCCTATCCCCTGTATGCCGTGTCCTCCCGGATCCTCGCCCGACAATACTGCCGATTCGCGTGGCTCTACGGCGACTATCCTTACATCCGGTTTACGCTCTTTGAGGTAGCGTCCGACTCCTGTAATGGTGCCTCCGGTACCCACTCCGGCCACGAAGATGTCGACTTTGCCGTCGGTGCCGTTCCATATTTCAGGGCCGGTGGTGGCCTCATGTATGGCTGGATTGGCCGGATTTGTGAATTGTCCGAGGATGACTGCACCGGGAGTGGCCAGTCTGATCTTTTCAGCCTCGGCGATGGCGCCGGCCATGCCCTCTTTGCCTGGCGTAAGCACGATTTCCGCGCCATAGGCCGCGAGCAGTTCGCGCCGCTCCTTGCTCATGGTCTCGGGCATGGTCAGTATCACTCGGTAGCCTTTGAGGGTGCCGATCCATGCGAGCCCGACTCCCGTATTGCCGCTTGTCGGTTCCACGATCACTCCGCCCTGACGGAGAGTGCCGGCGCGCTCTGCCTCGGTGATCATGCTGAAGGCCACACGATCCTTTACGCTTCCTCCCGGATTGAAATACTCCAGTTTTGCTACGATGTCGGCTCCCGGACACATCGCTTTTGTGAATCGTTCGAGGCGCAGCAGAGGGGTTCCTCCTATAAGGTCGGTCAGCTGTCGGGCTATCTGTGTTGGCATTTTGGCTATGGTTTGTGTGGATTGATCGACGATATAACAACGCTTTTTATCCTATGGTTCGCAGAATGGCTGTCGCCGCGAGCAGAAAGCACAGCTCCGAGATGCAGAATACGGCTCCGCAGCAGTCGCCCGTATATGCGCCGATCTTGTGGCGCAGATATAGGATGAGCAGGGCGGTGGCGCCGACGGGCGCCGCGGCGGCGAGTGTCACAGGCCATGGCAGCAGCGCCAGAGGCCATGCCGAGAGAATGAATCCCGTCAGTAGCGTGGCCGGCCGGATGCGTATATAGACTGTCCGGTTCTTGGCTTCCTCGCGTGGTCGGGCGTAGGGGAGTGCGTTTATGATCATGCCGGCGCAGTATTTGCTCCATACATCTGCGGCGAACACTACGGCGCAGCCGGTTACCGTCGGCATGGAGGCTATGGCAGATGCGGCCAGCATGTAATAGAGCGCAAGTGTTATGACGCCGTATGTGCCTATGTGCGAGTCTTTCATGATGGCCAGGATACGTTCACGCGATGTCCCCCCTCCCATGCCGTCGGCGAAGTCGGCCATGCCGTCTTCATGAAGCGCCCCAGTAAACAGTGTGCGTGCCGCCAGTGCGAGCAGTGCCGCTACAAGCGGACTGAAAGCCATCGAGGCGAGCCACAGCACGAGCGCGCACAGTCCGCCGGTGAGATAGCCTGCGACAGGCCACATCTCTACCACGCGCTCATAGTGTCGCGGATCGATCTTCATCACACGCCAGAGGGACACACGTGTAAAGAATGATATGGCTGCGGCGAGGCGTTGCATGGTGGTCAGTCGAAATATTTTGTGACGTTTACGTCGGCAAACGAGTCCATCTCGTTGATCATCCTTACGGCCGATTCCAGTATAGGATAGGCGCAGACGGCGCCGCTCCCTTCTCCGAGCCGCAGGTCGAGATGCAGCAGCGGACGGGCGCCGAGCGCCTGTAGGGCGAGTTTATGGCCCGATTCATCGCCCTGATGTCCATAGACGGCATATTCCTTCACTTCGGGGTGAAGCTGGGAGGCGGCCAGCATGCAGCTCGTCATGATGAAGCCGTCGACAATGATCACCATCCCGAGCTCTGCAGCGCGGAGCATGCCTCCGACGGCCATAGCCATCTCGTAGCCTCCGAACCATGCCATGAGATCCTCCGGAGTGCCGTCGCCCGCATAGTTGTTCCATGCCTGCGTCAGGACATCGAGTTTATGTCGTATTCCATCGTCGTCGAGTCCGGCTCCGGCGCCCACGCACTGAGGGAGGGGAGTCCCGGCGAAAGCATGCATCCACATTGATGAAGCCGAGGTGTTGCCGCTTCCCATCTCGCCGAAGCTGACTGTGTTGGTGCCTTCGGCAGCCACCATGTCGACTATTTCGGCGCCGCTCCGCAGACATTGGTCAAGCTCCTCACGGGTCATGGCGGGGCCGTGCAGGAAATTTCGGGTCGAACGGCCTACCTTACGGTCGATGATGCCGTGGCCGGTGGGAATGTCATAGTCGACTCCGGCATCCACGAGCACCAGACGAAACCCATGTTGACGGCACAGGAAGTTTATGCCTGCGCCCCCTTTGGCAAAATGCCCGAGCTGCTGCCAGGTGACCTCTTTGGGCGAGACGCTGACACCCTCTTCGATTATGCCGTGGTCGGCGGCGAAGAGTATGTTGCATGGCCGGTCGAGATGCGGATTCAGCGTCTGCTGGATCAGGCCGATCTGTATGGCAAGCCGTTCGAGCATGCCGAGCGAGCCTTTCGGTTTTGTGAGATTGTCTACTTTGTGGCGGAGCGCAGGCTCTATGGAGCGGTCGGGGCGCTTGATGGCGAATGTGGTCATTTGATCTTTACGGGTATCCCTGATAGGGTCATGTAAACTTCTGAAGCGTTGTCGGCCAGGCATCGGTTTGCCATTCCATGCAGGTCGGTGAATTTCCGTTGCAGCGGGTTTGGGCTGATGCCGCCGAGGCCTATCTCGTTGGTGACGGCTATGACGGTAGCGCCGTCGATTGAGGCTATGCGTGCTATTTCACTCCTGACTGCGTCGAGCGTCTTATCCGCATCCTCCTGGTAATGCAGCAGCAGATTCGTCGCCCAGGTGGTGATGCAGTCGAGCAGCGCGGTGTCGCCGGAAGAGATGTGTCGCGACGGCCACAGCTGTTCTTCGGCCAGCCGCCATTTGTGTCCGCGCCGCTGGCGGTGGACCTCGACGCGCCTGGCCATTTCATCGTCGGTGACCATCGCTGTGGCGATATACAGCGGATTGTCCGACAGTTGTAGCGCTATCCGCTCGGCCAGTTCGCTCTTGCCGGAGCGCTGGCCCCCTGTTACCATTATGATTTTTGCCATAGCAATGGCAAAATTACAAAAAAAATCATGGAGCGACGCTCTAATGACAGATGTCGCTCCATGAAAATTATATGTTCCGTTGCCAGGAATCAGTCGAATATGTGGCGCAGCTTGCTGAAAATACGCTCCTTGACGCTGTCGCTCGGTTTCATGTCGGGTTTGTCGCTGAGCTTTTCTATGGCGGCGCGTTCTTCGTCGTCAAGAGTTTCAGGCACGTAGACCATCACGTTGACAAGCTCGTCGCCCGTACCGTAGCCTTCGGTGGATGGGAGTCCTTTGCCGCGCAGACGCAGTATCTTGCCCGGTTGCGTACCCGGAGCTATCTTCAGTCGGGCGCGTCCGCCGATGGTGGGCACTTCCACCGATCCGCCCAATGCAGCTGTCGGGAAGTCAAGCATCAGATTGTAGACCACGTCGTTGCCGTCGCGTATCAGTTCCGGATGCTTTATCTCCTCGATGACCACAAGCAGATCGCCGTTGACGCCGCCATGCATCGGCGCGTTGCCTTTGCCTTTGACGGTGAGAGTCATTCCGTCGGCTACTCCGGCGGGAATGTTGAACGATACTACCTGCTCTTTATGCTGCACTCCGGTGCCGTTGCAGTAGGTGCAGTTCTCCTTTATGATCTTGCCGTCGCCGTTGCATTCGGGACAGACGGCCGCGCTCTGGCTCATGCCGAATATGGTCTGCTGAGTGCGCATTACCGTGCCGGATCCGTGACATGTCGGACAGGTGACGAATGCCGTGCCGTCCTTGGCTCCGGTGCCGTTGCAGTGATCGCATTTGGCAAATGCCCTAAGTTTCAGTGTCTTGCTGACCACTTTGGCAATGTCTTCAAGAGTGAGTTTAAGAGTGATGCGCAGATCGTCGCCGCGACGCTGACGCTTGCGTGGACGTCCGCCGGCGGCACTTCCGAAGCCTCCCATGTCGAAGCCTCCGTGACCGCCGAATATATCGCCGAACTGCGAGAATATATCCTCCATCGTGAAGCCGCCGGCACTGAAACCGCCGCCTCCTCCGGGGAAGCCCTGGGGCCCCATGTTATGGCCGAACTGGTCGTATTTCTGACGTTTCTCCGGGTCGGAGAGCACATCGTAGGCTTCGGCGGCCTCCTTGAATTTCTCTTCAGCCTCCTTGTTGCCGGGGTTCTTGTCGGGGTGATACTTGATAGCCAGCTTGCGGTAGGCTTTTTTGAGCTCTTCCGGAGTGGCTGTCTTCGCTACGCCGAGCACTTCGTAGTAGTCTCTCTTTTCCATCTTTTCCTTTTGCCTCTCGATAAAACAATCACTGGCCTACAGCCACTTTGGCGTGACGGAGCACCTTGTCGTTGATCATGTAGCCCTTGGTGGGGGTGTCGATCACCTTGCCTTTCATATTCTGATCCTCGACCGGAACCATGGCTATGGCCTCGTGCATGTCGGGGTTGAATTCGGCTCCGGTGCTTTCCATGGCCTTCACGCCGTTCTGTTCAAGGAATTTCACAAGCTTGTTGTAGATGATCTCCATACCTTCACGTATGGCCTGAGGGTCGTCCACGCCTTTGGTGGCCTCAAGACCGCGCTCGAAGTCATCGACGATCGGGAGCAGCCCTTTCATTGCCTGCTCGTTGGCGTTGCGTATGATGTCGCTCTTCTCCTTGAGGGTGCGTTTGCGGAAATTGTCAAACTCGGCCATCAGGAAAAGGTATTCTTTCTTCTCTTTCTCGACCTTCAGCTTTTCGTCGGCAAGCTCTTTTGCCAGACGGTCGATCTCGCTCATTTCGGCGTTCTCGATATCCTGGTCTGTCATGTTCTCGGTCTCCGAGGCAGCTTCGCCTACGTTGTCCAATATCTCTTCGGCCTGAGGCTCTTCGGCGTGGCCGGATGTTTTAGTTTTCTTGTCGCTCATAATTGACGCTATTTTTCTTATGCCATGCAAAAATCTTGCCAAACTGTTTGGCCCTTTATCTGACATAACAATCGAGGACTGATAACGTTCAGTCAGTCAAGACGACCGACATATGTGTGGGATGACGGGAACTCTCTGCCTGCCTCTTCTGCCAAAATGTCACGGTCAAACAGTCCGAAGACCGCCGACCCCGACCCCGACATGGAGGCATATGCCGCTCCCATGGCGATAAGGCGCCGCTTGATAGCCGCCACTTCCGGGAGCTGTGCGGCGACAGCAGTTTCAAAATCGTTGACCAGACGGCCTTGCCACTGCGATATCGGCATCGACAGCGCATCGGCCACTCTTCCTGGCGCGGAGTATGACGTCACTCCTGCATAGGCTTCGCGCGTGGATACCGATCCGGCAGGTTTGACAATGACTATGGTATACCCGGCTAATGATACTTCGGCCGGGGTGAATGTGGTGCCAGTGCCGGTGGCCATCACCGGAGTATCCCTTATGAAAAACGGGCAGTCCGCCCCGATGGTGGCCGCAGTTGCCTCCAGCTGCCGGTCGTCGATGCCGAGGGCAAACATAGTATTGAGCGCCCTAAGCGTGAAAGCCGCGTCGGCCGATCCTCCCCCGAGTCCGGCGCCGTCGGGTATCACCTTGTGAAGATAGATGCTCACAGGGGGCAGCGGCGCTATCGCATCGAGAGCGTGATAAGCCTTCATCACGAGATTTTTTTCAGGGGGGCACTCCATCCGATGGCCGGATGTGAACAGTTCGGTGCGTCCCGATGGCGACGGCACAATCTCAAGAATATCAGTCCAGCCGACAGGATACATCACTGTCTCGATATCATGATATCCGTCTTCTCTTCGGCGCGTTATGGCCAGTCCGAGATTGATTTTTGCGTTAGGAAATACTATCATGGAGACAAAGTTAGCCATTTTCCTGCAAAACCTGTCAAAATTCCGGTCGTATATCCATGCTTTCAGCTGACGGCCAGTGCGCCCAGACTTGTGGAATAATCCGGCGACTTCAAGGAGCGGCGTATGGCGCTGACGAATTTCACGCTCTTTCCGTCGGGAGATTTCTCGCGGTATTGTTGCGATGCAAGCATTACGGTGTCGGCTCCCATGCGGCGGTTGATGATGTCGATCGTATCCGACATGGCTGTGAGTTTATGACGCAGGGCTGCGTCGTAGGTGAACAGGTCGGGCTGTATGGCTGTGGCGGATGATATGCCCGACACCATGGCTCCCGCTCTTTTGTAGCGTATGCCCTGACGGTATATGCCTGCAAGTGTGGCGAGCGCTGCCGCCACTATCTCGCTTGACGTGTTGGAGGGCGTTGTTAACATGTAGGAGGCGCTGTTGTCGTATTGCGGCAGATCATCGCGGAAATGGTTGGACTGTAGAAATACGGTCACCATAGAGCATACCGAACGCTGGCGCCGCAGCTTCATGGCGCAGCGGGCGGCATAGTTGGCTATATGCGGCCGCAGATCTTCAAGATCCGATATCATTGCCGGAAAGCTTCGGCTGGTGACGATGCTCTTCTTGTCCACAGTGTCGAGACCGTCGATGTCAATCACGCTTTCCCCCATCAGTTCACGCCAGGTCCGCTCGCCGGTGATGTGGAAGTTGGCCCGTATCCAGCTGCGCGGACAGCGTGTGAAGTCATAGGCCGTCCTCACACCGTATTTTTCAAGCGAGCGGGTGATCCTGCGCCCTATGCCCCACACATCATTGACCGGAATGAGCCGCAGGGCTGTCTCCCGCTGGGATTCGTCGCCGATCACGCAGCATTTGCGATAAGCCGGATACTTTTTGGCAAACCGGCTCGCCACCTTTGCCAGAGTCCGGGTCGGGGCTATGCCGAGGCTGACAGGTATCCCTGTGCATCGCTCCACTTTCCGACAAAGATCGGCGCCCCACTGGTGCAGGTCGTCGATGCTTATCCCGTCAAGATTCAGGAAGGCTTCGTCGATGGAGTATTGCACTACTTCGGGCACGCTTTCCCGCAGTATGGTCATGACACGCGCCGACATATCGCCGTAGAGCGCATAGTTCGACGAAAAAGCCACCACACCGCTCCCGGGATACTGCTGGAGCATCTGGTAGTAAGGGATCCCCTCCTTGATCCCCATGGCCTTTGCTTCTCTGGAGCGGGCCACCACACATCCGTCATTGTTGCTGAGCACAACAAGAGGTGTCCGGGCGAGATCGGGCCGGAACACTCTCTCGCACGAACAGAAGAAATTGTCGCAGTCAATCAGCCCGAACATATTCTGTCAGTCCCATTTGTCTGTTCCCGGACGGCGCCTGCGGTTGGCTTTTATCGTATAAAGTACCACTCCCCACACCTTGAATTCGTCGCCGTCGGCAATTTCTATCGGTCGGTAATGCCTGTTTGAAGGCATCAGCCTTATGCCTTGCCCTCGGGATGTGAAGCATAGCCGTTTCAGCGTGAACTCACCGTTAAGACAGCATACGGCTAGGTCGCCGTGCTCCGGCTCAATGGATTTGTCCACTACAAGTATGTCGTTTTCCGTGATGCCTTCTTCGGCCATAGAGTCGCCGGTCACCCGTGCATAGAAGGTCGATGCCGGATGTGCTATAAGCTCGCGGTTGAGGTCGATGCTGCGTGATATATAGTCCTGTGCCGGGCTTGGAAAGCCGGCACGGACGCCGTCGTCGGCATAATCGAGCGGCATGGCCGTCGTCAGGTCGGGAGTATATAGTGTGATGGTGCCCATTAGCATGTCGGTGAAATTGTTTTCAGCGATCAAAGTTACCTCCATACTGGAGCCATAATGCCGCATAGCGATGTTAATAAATGTTTATGTCGACAATCCGTAATCACTCGTGACGAACAATCCTGCTTATATTGCCGTTTTTTGTAATGTGAAAGATCATCATTATTTCAGACAATAAACAAATATATTGATTATGGACAAGTATGTATGCGAAGTCTGCGGCTGGGTGTATGATCCCGCTGTAGGCGATCCGGAAAACGGCATTGAGCCAGGGACCTCGTTTGAAGATCTTCCCGCCGACTGGGTATGCCCTCTTTGCGGAGTAGGAAAAGATCAGTTCGCTCCGGAGAATTGAGCTATCAGCCTTTGAAAGCATCTGTGCGCGGGATTATGCCAATGGGGCGGATCCCGCGTTTCCGTTTTTCAAAGTGCCGTTAAAGTGCCGGCAGTCATCTGTAAAGCTGTCCGGCGACGATGGAATATACCGCAGCCGATATCCGTGAGATAGCCTCGGACGCTTCCGATTCAGATCCGTTGAAGTCCTTGACGAGAACCACAAGAGTGTAGTGCCGTCCTCCGGGCAGCCTGATGAATGCCGCATCATTGTGGGCCGTCAGGATTCCGTTCGTGTCTCTGAATCCTGACCCCGTCTTGTGGCCGACGGCAACGCCGTCGATGCCCGTCAGCGGAGCTGCGATCCGGTCGGTGCCGGTAGAGCATTCGGCCATGGCCGTGCATATGAACTGGCGGCTGCCCTCGGTCATGATGCTGTCGGTATATAGCCGCTTCACCAGCAATGCCACTCCCAGAGGTGACGAATGGTTGTCATAGCAGAGCGAGTGATTGTCCCACATGTCGGCCTCGGTGACATTGAGCCTGAAGCTCTCGCGTGGAATCAGAGTGGCTATGAAGCTGTCCACGGCCGCCACCCCCTGAATATGATCAAACATGTAGTTGCTCGCATTGTTGTCGCTCTGCATAAGTGTGTATCTCAGCAATTGTCCGAGCGACAGCGTTATATTTCCCTCGGTGTGGTCCTTCATCATCGGCGACCATGTGTCGGGGTTGAGTTCGTCGTGCCGTAGCGTCACGATACTGTCGAGCGACGCCCCCTGCTGCTCCAGCCGGTGGCAGAGCGCCATAGCCTGGTGCAGTTTGAAGACGCTCATCAGAGGATAGCTGTCGGTATTGCCCACGGTGATTGTATCGCCGCAGTCGGTGATCACAGCTACCCCGATCTCTCCCTCATAACTTCGGGTGATCGCTGTCAGCGAATCCTGGAGCTGCGCTATGGCGGCCGTGTGTTCCGGCGCGACCTCCTGTGTCTGACGTTTGCCTGTCACGTTGCAGGCTGCCATTGCGGCTGTCATGCATCCCGCTGCCGTCAGCGATAATATATGTTTCATATGTCTGTTGAAACGTGGGGGATAATGAAAAATCAAGCAGTTAGATGTGATCCGACTGCTTGATTGTCAACGATTTGACTTCGTGATCCGGACGCGATTCGAACGCGTGACCGTCTGCTTAGAAGGCAGATGCTCTATCCAGCTGAGCTACCGGACCGATCGTTGAGGTGTGCAAAGTTACAAAAATTAGTTGAGCGAGTCAAGCACTTTGCGTATCTTTTCGTACGTGGTGATACGTGTCGGTACGAGTGGGAGCCGCAATTCGTTTTCAATGAATCCCATAGCATGGAGCAGGCATTTCACTCCCGCTGGATTGCCGTCGACAAACAGCAGTGAGAAAAGGTCGGTAAAGCGATGGTGGATGGTGCGGGCCGCGTCGAAATCGCCTTCAAGGGCCAGACGTGTCATCTTGGCGAACTCTTTTGGGAAAGCGTTGCCGATCACCGAGATCACTCCTACGGCTCCGAGCGTGATCAGGGGAAAAGTGATGCCGTCGTCGCCCGAGATCACCGAGAAGTCGTCGGATTTGTGCTTGATGATGTCGTCCATCTGGTTGATGTTGCCCGAAGCTTCCTTGATGGCCACGATGTTGGGGTTTTCTGCAGCAAGCCGCAGTGTGGTGTCGGCTACCATGTTGACTCCGGTGCGGCCCGGCACGTTGTACAGTATCACCGGCACGGGCGATGCTTTGGCTATGGCGGAATAGTGCTGGTAGATGCCTTCCTGCGAGGGTTTGTTGTAGTAAGGCACTACGGAAAGTATGGCATCGAATCTGGAGCTGTCGATCTTTTCGGCCTCGCGGACGACGTCGGACGTGCAGTTGCCTCCGCATCCTACTACAAGAGGTACTCTGCCGGCTACGCGTTCGGCAACGAACAGCTTTATGTCACGCCGTTCTTCAGGGCTGAGCGCCGGTGTCTCGGCCGTAGTGCCGAGTACCACCAGATAGTCTACCCCGTTTTTTATCTGATAGTCGAGAAGCCGGGCCAGCGCCTGATAGTCGACCGATTTGTCTTTCTTGAATGGCGTGATGAGGGCCACGCCCATTCCCCGGAGGTTGATATGCGACATATGTCAGTGATGGTATCTGTGTAAATGTTGTCGCAAAATTACGGATTAATTGAAAAAACACAAAATCGCTTCTTTTATTTATCCATTTTTAGAATATGTGAATCACATGTTTTTTTGTACTTTTGCACAAAATTAATGCATATTTTATGACAAACGGTTTTTTCAGAGTGGCTGCTGTGGCGCCGCACGTTAAGATAGCCGATGTCGACGCCAATGTCGACACGATTCTCCGCTATGCTTCCAGTCTTGATGCCAAGGGTGTCGAGGTCGTGGTTTTTCCCGAACTGAGCATCACCGGCTATACCTGTGGTGATCTGTTTCATACGGAGCTGTTGCTTCAGAGTGCGTTGGCAGGATTAAGGCGCATCGAGCAATTCACTCTGAATGCCGGGATCGACGTCATAGTCGGTCTGCCTGTGGCTTCAGAAGGGACGGTGTTCAACTGCGCCGCCCATGTGTCGGGCGGCGTGTCGACGATCATCCGCAAGACGTATATTCCGAATTATAACGAATTCTATGAGCGCCGATGGTTCGCACAGGCGCCAAACGACGAATACCAGCCGGTCATAAAGACCCACGGAGTGTATATCGGCATGGAGATATGTGAGGATCTGTGGGTCACAGTTCCACCTTCGTGTGCTCTTGCCATGGGAGGAGCGGAAGTGATATTCAATCTGTCGGCATCCGACGAACTCATCGGCAAGCATGCGTCGTCGCTTACACTCATACGCCAGCAGTCGGGAAGATGCAAGGCCGGATATGTCTATGCCTCGGCCGGCAGGGGCGAGTCGTCGTCGGACGTGGTTTTCTCCGGTAAGACGATTGTGGCGGAGCAGGGACGCATACTGGTGGCCAATGACCGCTGGGATCCCGACGACAACTGTGTGATAGCCGACATTGATATCGAGGCTCTCCGTCACGACCGTATACACAGCACCACTTTTGCCGACTGTGCGCGCCGCCACGGACGGCAGGCACCGCGGCTGACGGAAATACCTCTGGAGAGTCCGTTTGACCTGAACTACGATCTTGCTTACCGCACGATAGATCCACATCCTTTCGTCCCGTCAGATCCGAGACTCCTTTCAGATACCTGCGAGGAAGTGGAGCATATCCTTGTTACGGCCCTGGCTCAGCGTCTGACCTCCATCGGCTGCCGTCGGGCGGTCATCGGTATATCGGGCGGCCTCGACTCGACTCTCGCGCTGATGATCACCTCGTGTACATTCGACCGTCTTGGCTATGACCGGCGTGATATCATCGGCATCACGATGCCAGGATTCGGCACCACCGACCGCACTTATACCAATGCCCTTGAAATGATGCGCTGCCTTGGCATAACTGTGCGTGAGATCCCTATCGCAGAGGCCGTGACGCAGCATTTCGCCGACATAGGCCATGATCCGAAGGTGCATGACGCCACTTATGAGAATGCCCAGGCACGCGAGCGTACGCAGATCTTGATGGATGTGGCCAATCAGGAAAATGCCATCGTCATCGGTACCGGCGACATGTCGGAGATCGCTCTCGGATGGTGCACTTACAACGGCGACCAGATGTCGATGTACTCCATCAATGCCGGAGTGCCGAAGACTCTGATACGCAGTATCGTCGAATGGTTCGCTTCACGTTCCGAACCGAAGCTTGCGACTACTCTGCGCGACGTCGTGGCCACTCCCATAAGCCCGGAACTGACCCCGGCCGACAATGAGGGCGCCATAAAGCAGAAGACGGAGGATCTTGTAGGCCCATACGAACTGCATGATTTCTTCCTGTTCTATTTCATCCGCTTCGGATTCTCGCCGCGACGTATCTATTACCTTGCGCTCAATGCTTTCCGCGGTGTCTACGACCGGGATGTCATTCTGCACTGGCTCAAGACATTCTTCCGCCGGTTCTTCTCTCAGCAGTTCAAGCGTCAGGCGTTGCCCGACGGCCCGAAAGTGGGAAGCGTGGGCCTTTCGTCGAGTGGCGACTGGCGCATGCCCTCCGACGCGTCTGCCGCCATGTGGCTCCGTCAGCTCGACGAGCTCTGAGCCCGACAGCGGCTGCTGTCAGTCGTTGCGGAGCTGTTTGCTCACCTTGGCTCCCATCTCCTGAAGCTTTTCGGCGCGGGAGAGGAGTGATCCCTTGCCGTCGCTGAGCTTGTTGAGCGCAGCCTCGTAGGCGCGCTGGGTGCTCCCGAGCGATGCGCCGATCCGGTTGAGGTCTTTGACGAAATCGGAGAATTTGTCATACATTCTTCCTGCGGCCTCGGCAATCTCGATTGTGTTTCGGGTCTGCTTGTCGCGCACCCACAGCTGCGAGATCAGCCGGAGAGCCGATATCAGATGGGTCGGCGATACGATCAGCACTCTCTTGTCGTAGGCTCTTTGCCAGAGATCGGCGTCGGTCTGCATGGCAGCCATATAGGCGGCCTCGTTGGGGATGAACATCATGACGAAATCAAGCGTCTCGCCGCCGGCCGCTGTCTCGTAATGCTTCGCGCCGAGTTCATCCACGTGTCTTCTTACAGACTCCACGTGGCGCCTTGCGGCCATGCTCCGCTGCTCCTCGGTCTGTGCTTCCGTCATTTCTATGAAAGCTGTCAGCGACGCCTTTGAATCAATGATGATGCATCTGTTGTCGGGGTAGTGCACCACTACGTCGGGGCGAAGCCGCTGACGGTCGCTGTCGGCGTCGGCGTCATGCGAGGCCTGTGTGGTGAACTCGTGCCCTTCCCTGAGTCCCGACTTCTCGAGAATGGTCTGCAGCACGATCTCACCCCACTGGCCCTGCCGGCGGTTGTTGCCGCGGAGCGCCTGTGAGAGCTCGCGAGCTTCCCGCCCGATGTTCTGATTGGTCTCCACAAGGTTGCGTATGGCCTGCTGCAGCGAAAATCTCTCGCGGGCCTCTTCGGAGTAGCATTGTCCCACGGTGGCGCTGAACCGTTCGATGTCAGCTTTAAGCGGTGCAAGCACTTGCTGCAGTCTCTCTTCGTTGCGTTGCCTCAGATCGGTGGCCTGTGCCGCCATTAAGTCTGAAGCTATGTGGCGGAACCGTTCGCCATCCTCTTCGCGGCGCTTGCGCTCCTCCTCGGCGGCCGATGCAGTCAGGCGCAGCCGCTCCTCAAGCCTGACGCGTTCCTGCTCCGACTCGCGCAGCCTGTTTTGCGAGCGGACAAACAAGGCGGCCGTGCATGCGAGCATGGCCGCCAGAAAAATCAGAATTATCGTTGTCACTTTGTCGTCACTTCTTTTTGACGGTCCATCCGAACTTGCCGATCTCCTCGCCCTGCCGGTAATAGTGGCCGTGTGAATAGTTGATGAGACCGGCGCGTCCGAGATCGAAAGCCCCGGTGTCGGGATCGAGCAGTGAATCGTCGGCCAGTACGCCGAGCACCTCGGCTATCATCATGTCATGGCTGCCAAGATGCATTATCTCTTTGACGCGGCACTCAATGTTGAGCGGCGATTCGACAATATACGGGCACGCCACGTTCACGCC
>CALHWU010000036.1 GCA_938039795.1 uncultured Muribaculaceae bacterium | reverse complement strand
CGTCGAGCTGGCCTGTGGCGGCGCCGTGGGAGCAGCTGACCTCGTCGTTGTAGATCTCGAGCTGCGGCCGCGAGTGCATCCGGGCGGTAGCCGAGGCGAGTATGTTGCGGTTGCTCTGGTAGGCTTCGGTAAACGGAGCTTCGGGAGCCACGAGTATCGATCCTTCGAAGGCGCCCTGGGCGTAGTCGTCGAGCACGTATTTGAATAGCTGGCGGCTGCGAGAGCGGGGATGGAGATGGCGCAGCACGGAGCAGTTGTCGGCATGGCGACGCTCGGTGCAGATAGCCATTCCGTTGATGTGGGTGAGGCAGTGCTCGCCGTTGATGTCGGTGCGCAGGTCGTTGCGCGTGGTGCCGCAGGAGAGCGTGACCACGTTGGCGCGAAGCTGCGACGATGAGTGCTGGCTGACGTAGACGCGCGAGCAGCGGGCGTTGTCGGCCGATGTCTCCTCCATGTCGCAGAAGTCGAGCTGTGCGCCGTGGTCAAGCCAGATCTCCGTCACATGCAGCGAGAGGCACGACGGGGTGTCGAGACGGGTGTGGTCGCATGTGAGAAGCATCGCCGAGGCATCTTTCTCAACTATGACCAGAAGGCGGCGCACGGCCATCTGAGGCTCCGTGCCGTCAAACACGTTGACGAGCTGCAGCGGCTTTTCGAGATGCAGGCCGGCAGGAATGCGCACCACGGCACCGTCCTGCGCGAGCAGGGTGTTGAGTGCGGTAGGCGCGTCGTTCAGGTCGGCCAGGGCGCCGAGACGGGGCTTTATCAGGTCGGGCCAGAGTTCGCAGGCACGTGCGAGGGAGGTGAATATCACCCCCTCGGGGAGCCGCCGCTCAAGCCCTTCGGTGGGCACGAACGTGTCGCCCACGAGATAGGCCTGCAGAGTGGATACGTTGGGGAGCTCGCACCGTATGGCGGTCGAGAGGTCGAACGCCTGGCTTACGCGCATTATGTTGATGCCGCGGTCGGGCGCCATCATCTCTTCGAGCGAGGTGCGCTCGTAGCCCTCGGTGCGGGTGTCGGGGAGCCGGGCTCCCTCCAGGGCCTCGCGTGCTGCCGGCCGCAGGGCGTTGAGGAGCGCCGGAGCGTGGGCGTCGACCGCCTCGCGGTGGGCGTCGTAGAGGTCTGTGTATTGTCTGAGAGCGTCCATGGCGTGATCAGTCGGCTTGTTGCTTTATCCAGTCGTAGCCGCGTTCCTCGAGCTCCAGGGCGAGCTCGGGGCCTCCGGTGCGCACGATGCGTCCGTGGTAGAGCACGTGGACGAAGTCGGGCTTTATGTAGTCGAGCAGCCGCTGATAGTGGGTGATGACTATGGTGGCGTTCTCTTTTGTCTTGAGCTGGTTGACTCCTGAGGCCACGATGCGCAGGGCGTCGATGTCGAGGCCTGAGTCGGTCTCGTCGAGTATCGACAGCCGGGGCTGGAGCATGGCCATCTGGAATATCTCGTTGCGCTTCTTCTCGCCGCCCGAGAATCCCTCGTTGACCGAGCGGGAGGCGAGGCGGTTGTCGAGTTCGACTATCTCGCGGCGCTGACGCATGAGCTTCAGGAACTCCGTGGCGGGCATCGGCTCCTCGCCGAAATATTTGCGCTTGGCGTTGATGGCGGCGCGCATGAAGTTGGTCATCGACACTCCGGGTATCTCCACCGGATACTGGAACGACAGGAAGAGCCCCTCGTGCGAACGGTCCTCAGGAGACAGGGCGAGCAGGTCGAGCCCGTGGAAGCTGACGCTTCCGCCGGTGACGCGATATGCCGGATTGCCGGCGAGCACTCCCGACAGAGTGCTTTTGCCCGATCCGTTGGGGCCCATGATGGCGTGGACCTCGCCGGCGCCGATCTCAAGGTCGAGTCCGCGGATTATCTCCTTGCCCTCGACCGAGGCGTGGAGCCCTTTTATTTCAAGAAGTTTGCTCATTTTGGCGATGGTTTTTTCGGTTATGGATGTGCGGGGAGGGGAGAGATTGTCATCCTACGCTCCCTTCGAGCGATATCTGCAGCAGCTTCTGGGCTTCGACGGCAAACTCCATCGGGAGCTTGTTCATCACCTCCTTGGCGTAGCCGTTGACTATCAGGCTGACGGCCTCTTCGGTCGGTATGCCGCGCTGGTTGCAGTAAAATATCTGGTCTTCGTTGATCTTCGATGTCGTGGCCTCATGCTCCACTACCGATGTGTCGTTCATCACGTCGATATAGGGGAACGTGTGGGCGCCGCAGTCGGGGCCGAGCAGCAGCGAGTCGCACTGCGTGTAGTTGCGGCATCCGTGGGCCGAGGCGACGACCTTCACCTGGCCGCGGTAGGAGTTCTGGCTCCGTCCGGCCGATATGCCCTTGCTGACTATGGTGGAGCGCGTGTTTGGCGCCAGATGTATCATCTTTGTGCCGGTGTCGGCCTGCTGACGGTTGTTGGTGACGGCCACGGAGTAGAATTCGCCCGTGGCGCCCTCGCCGGCGAGCACGCACGAGGGATATTTCCACGTGATGGCCGAACCGGTCTCCACCTGCGTCCACGACAGCTTCGAGTCGCGGCCGCGGCAGAGTCCGCGCTTGGTGACGAAGTTGAATATTCCGCCACGGCCGTCGCGGTCGCCGGCATACCAGTTCTGCACGGTCGAATATTTCACTTCAGCATGGTTCTCCACCACGATCTCCACTATTGCCGCATGAAGCTGGTTTTCGTCGCGCATCGGGGCTGTGCACCCTTCGAGATAGCTTACGTAGGA
>CALHWU010000035.1 GCA_938039795.1 uncultured Muribaculaceae bacterium | reverse complement strand
GGGCGATATGCTCCTTGCCCGTGCCGTTCTCCCCGAATATCAGCACGCTCATATCAGTAGGGGCAACTAATCTTATCTGTTGCATGATTTTCTGAAAGGCGGAACTGTCACGGGCAAAAACGGGCATACGATTTCGTCCGATACTCCGTTCTTTCAGGATGGTATGAAGCAGAGGCATAAGTTTATCCTCCACAAGCTGCTTGGGGATATAGTCCAGCGAGCCGAGTTTCATACTTTCGACTGCCGTATGCACTTCGGCATAGTTGGTCATGATGATTAACGGTTGTGTCATGCCTTCCTTGCGCATCCATCGTAATAGGTCGATGCCGTCACCGTCGGGTAGTCGTAGGTCAGAAACCACGATGTCCCCGTCTGAGGCTTGTTGCAGAAGTTTCTTCGCGGTCGAGAGGTGGTAAGCCTGCACGGTACGGAATCCTTCCCGTGCCAGCAGGTTGCAGACAAACTCGCAATACACGATATTGTCCTCCACCACGATGATTCTTGTTTTATCCATTTTCGTATTTTCCCTTTCTTCTTTTGCCTGCCGGATAATTTCAGCACCTTTATCCAGCACAGCCGGTCACCGCTTTGCATATCGCTTCGTCATCTGGAGTGGCACTTCCATGAAGTTGGGCGTAAAGTTCCCTCAATGGCTGGTCGGCACGGAGAATCTGCCATGAACTTCGCAGATGGTGTGTAAGTGTGTCCAGTTCTTGGAGGTCTTTACGCTGTTCTGCATCCTTGACCGCCTGCATTTCCTTTTCGGTTTCCGCTATCAGTTTGTCCAGCATGACGGATTCATTGCCATAAGATAGCAGAGTGGAAAAATCCGGCTTTTCATCCAATATGCTGCTTAATGCGCATTTATCCGTAATCTCCATCAGTTCGGATATGGAGAACGGCTTGAACAGGCATCCGGCAAATCCACGCCCTATAAGTTCCTCCTTGCTGCAACTGCCCGAAGCGGTTGTCACGACTATGGGAATACTCTTCGAGTTGCCTACATTGGATGAGCGCAACAGTTCCAGCAGTTCAAAACCGCTTATCTCAGGCATATTCAGATCCGTCAGAAGCAGGCTGTATTCCTTTTTTCGTATCAGCTCCATCAGTACCGAAACATTGGTACAGGTATCGCAGTGCATCCCTTCATGGGCATACATTTCTTTCAACATAAGGAGAAGTACCTCGTCATTGTCGATGGCAATCACATCATGGCAGATATGATTATGGCGCATTTGCGCTTGAATTGTCTGTTCCGGCAGTTCCTCGGCTGTCTGCATGGGAATTTCCACCGTGAAGCGGCTCCCTTTGCCTTTCTCGCTTTCCAAGCGTATAGTTCCACCGAGCATCGCCACAATACGCTGCACGATGGACAATCCTAATCCGAAGCCGTCTTTTGCGGCGGCATTTGAAAGACGTTCAAATGCACCGAATACTCGTTGTTGCTCATCTTCGGTCATGCCCGTACCGGTATCTTCAACGATAAGTTTCAGCAAACCGTTATCATAATCCGCTGCCAATGATACACTACCGTTATCCGTGAACTTGATGGCGTTTGACAACAAGTTGTTGCCGATTTGCAGGATACGTTCCTTGTCGGTCAAAACCACCGCATCGGTGTGGCTCTCCACTATCAAAGTCAGCCCCTTGTTCATGGCAATGGGCATGAACTCCGTTTCAAGAATATGCGTGATTGCGGAAATCCTGCAAGGGGAAAGGTTGGGTTGCTCCTTGCCGTTGTCCAGACGGAAGAAATCCAGCAGCGTGTTGAGCATCTCCCGCATACGCTCGGAAGATTGCCGGATATTATCCACATACATGGTGCTTTTATCCGCGCTACAACTTTTCTGCATCAGTCCGGCATAGCCTCATTTTGTCAATCGTATTTTTTCGTGGTAGAAGTAGTTTACGATGACAGGTTTGCCTTTTTCCGAGCGTCCGTATGGCAGATCGTTTATACGATACGGGAAGCCCTGCTCCTTGGCGTAATTTGAAATGTCCTGCTCCAATGCCTGCCAGTATTCAAGCCTTTTATTATTGTAAATTTCCTCGTAAAGCGGTATGAGGTCAGGATACTTCTCACGGATATACGTCATTATCCCGCCTTTGAACTGCCCGCGTAAATTCAGGTTTTCAAGCCAGATTAAATCAGCATAATCTTTTACCTCCTCTATTATTGCCTTTACGTCTGTTATTCTGGGGAATATGGGCGAGACGAAGCATACGGTGCGGATACCTGCCTCGTATGTCTGACGCATCGCTTTCAGACGGCGTTTAATGCTTACGGCGTTGTCCATATCTGCGCAGAAATGCTCGTCGAGCGTATTGACAGACCATGACACAGTCACTTTGGGAAAACTCTTCAACAGGTCGAGATCGCGAAGGACAAGATCGGACTTTGTGCATATCATAATCTCGGCATCGCTTCCTCGCAGCTCTTCGAGCAGCCTTCGGGTACGGTGGAATTCTTCTTCATACGGATTGTAACCGTCCGTCACAGACCCTATTACAACACGTTCACCGTCGTATTTATGAGGATTCGTTATCGGCTTCCAGTTTTTTACATCTAAAAACGTACCCCACGGCTCGGTGTGCCCGGTGAACCGTTTCATGAACGATGCGTAGCAATACCTGCAGGCGTGGGGACACCCTACATAAGGGTTGACCGAATATCCTCCCACCGGCAGAGAGGATTTGGTCATTACACTCTTTACATCTATTTCCTTTATTGTATACATATTCATTGTATTCGTCTGGTAAATTGTTCCGGCAATTCCTGAATCATTCTTTCGTCGCCCATAATCGGCAGCAAATCCTCTTTCATGAACACCGGTATGCCATGAGCCTTTGCCTGTTCTGCAATGCTAAGCACCCATTCGGGGCGCGAATATGACTTTCCTTTTCGGTTTCCGGTCTCTGTGCCTATGACAATCCAGTCAATTCCCTCGAAATCAATCTCGCCGATATCATCGAATAGAGGTTCAAACGTGACATGGTAGTGTCGTGCTTTGATATTCTTTTTCAAATCATCAATCCTCCTTTTCTCGGAACTGCGCGTGACGGTCACGCCCATCCATACGTTCTCGTCGTCAGAGGAGAAACTGATTTTGTCAGGGCGCTTCGTCAGAAAGATATAGGCGTGCTGGGGATTGCTGCTGATCCGCTCGAAAATTTCTGCGTTCCATTCAGGCTTCCAATCGGAGAAATCGCTCATTCCTGTCATGAGCCACACATGAGGACGGGACGTATCGATGATGTGCAGTTTTCGTTCCATGTATTCAGGCACGGAAAAGTCGTCGGTAATGTGGAAACGGCGGCAGTTGTTACGGGCATAGCAGTAAGGGCATCCTATAGTGCACCCTACCACTATGTTCATGTTTTTATCAGGGATTTAATGCAGACACTCATAACACAACTGTTTCTCCGTCCTCCGGGATAATCAGCCGGCTCATGTCGGCTTCGTGATGCGTTGCCTCATTGCGCAGAATTGCACGGGTGGTCTGGCAATGGTCGATGGCATCCATGTGTACGGCTATCAGCTTGATATGCGAAGGCAATTCGTCAAGTATCTGCATCACTTCGTTCTCGTCGGGGATGATAGGACCGTCCGTTTTGGAAAATTCGGGAAAGATTGCACCTCCGGAGTTTACCACGATATAGTCAGGATTGAACCGTTCCACGGTGTCTCGGATACATGCTTCCCATCGGCAGTCACCCATTATATAAACGGTCGGGAAGCCCTCGGCTTTTAGCACATAACCTGATACAGGTCCCATCATCTGCCCGATCTGCCCGAAACCATGATGTCCGGTCGTGCGGTAAATGGATATGCCGTCTATTGTTTTTATTTCTTCGATGGGTATCACATTTGTAAATCCGTCGTTTCTGATGGCGTCCGCGTCCTGGGGCTGAACGTAGAAAGGAATTTCTTTGGGCAAATGTGTGGGGACACTCGGCTCGTAATGGTCGATGTGATTGTGGGTCAGGAGCACCATGTCCACGCCTCCGATAATATCCTGAATAGGAATGGTGAGGTGTACCCTCGGTGTTTTATTCACACCGAGGGCCGATATCAAAGTGCCTTTGTCGGCTAAAACGGGGTCAATTAGCATGGTGTGTCCCGCATACCTGATTTTCAAGGTGGCATTGCGCACCAATTGTACTGTGGATGTCTTTTTCATGACTATATGTCTTGTTATTGATTACGGGTGCAAAGTTCGGAAGAATCCGGCGAAACATCTATGCCTGAAAAAACGGTAATTATGCCATTTTGATAAATGAAATTATTATCTTTGCAAAAACGACAAGGATATGGACGAGATAATCAACCCTGATCGACTGGTCAGCGTACCGTTCAACAAGACACGCTGCGGCGTGGATTTTTACATCAATACTGCCATAAACAAGGACATCGGACTTGTGCTGACAGAAAACAAGCGGTTTAAGACAGACTTCTTCAGCTTCTACTTTTTCCGTAAGGCAAACGGATATTTGCTACTGAACTTCCGCAAGATTGAACTGCGCGACGGCATGGTTCTCCTGCTTTCACCCCATCAGCAACAAGAGTGGCATGTAGATGAGACGGCGTTGGATTACACGTTCCTTATATTCCGCGAAGATTTCATGCGTACTTTTATCGCCGACAAGTTCTTCGTTTTTCGCCTTTTGTATTGTTACCAGACAGATACGCCGCCTTACATCAATGCCACACATGACGAAATGAAGGAATATATGCGGCTGCTCGGAAAGATTAAGTATGAGCTGATGAATCCAGTGTCCGATACGTACAATATCATTGTTTCCTTACTATATTATCTTTTGCTGATTATCAATCGTACATACGCTGCCGCCTATTGCTTGCCCGCTGAAATTGCTAAAAACAATTTCGCTTTTCGGTTCAAGGACTTGTTGGAACAGAATATCCGCACCCACCAGCGGGTGCAGGAATATGCAGACATGCTTCATGTCAGTCGCATCACACTCAATAACTCAGTAAAAGCCCAATTCGGAGTATCAGCTACCCATTTGATAAAACAACGTCTGCTTGAGGAACTGAAGAACGAATTGCTATTCTCCAACCGCACTGTCAGTGAAATGGCGGATGATTTCAATTTCTCTGATCCGAGCCATCTCATGCGCTTCTTCAAACAGCAAACAGGCAAAACATTTACTCAGTACATGACGGATTACAATAAAGGCATATACGAATAACTTCTTAATATAGTCGATAGCGGCTATCGAAATATGGTTGTTGATGTTCAGGCGTTTTGTACACGCCTTTCAGCCACATACAGTTTGCCCATATCGAACCGTTCCGCAATCCGGCTTCAGTCGAGAGGTATGCGGCGAACTCCTTAATGAAATCGGGAGTAAGTTCCAACATGGACATATCGCTGCGTCTGTAAAACGACTTGATAAAGGCGGCTACATGGTTTCTTGCCCGTACACGTGCCCGATAGGTAGCCATTACCCTGTCTTTGCCTACCCGTTTATTGAACACTTCGTTCTCACGGTCGAATGCTTTTAGCAGCGTCTCATACTCGCAGCCGATTCCCTGATAGGCGTTGCGCACCATCTCAGCCGTAACAAATGCCTCGCGGTCTGAAATGCGCTGGTAATGTTTGATGATTTGCGCCTTGATGTTGTCAAGGGCAAGGTTGATGTCTCGTGCCTCGCGGCTCTTGCCTTTCGCCTTGTTTCCTTTCACGTCCCAAAGCGTTTTCGGGATGTTCTGCTTACAACTGAACTGCGCCACAGTCCCGTTGATTGTCACTCGTCCCATGATGGGGACAATACCGTTTTTCTCCTTGCTGCCGTTCACGTAGAACAGAACCTTGAATGTGCTTCTTGCCATACTCGTTTTTTGTTTGCAAAGTTATTACTCAACGAGTTAGACCTTGATATGCCAACCTGTGCCACAAGCTGCCAAATACAACACGGTGTGTTAAAAATCACCATTCGGCGGGTAATGATTTGGAGACCGTTCTTCTTCATAAATCCGCTTTCCTTTACGTTACCTCGATTTTTCGCCTGTCCTCATTTGTCTTCGCAAACGCCTTATTGACAGGCATTACGAAGACATTTGTCCCTTTTTATTCGTCTTTTCCAGAGATTTTCTGTAACTTTGCACAAATGTAATAAAACCTTAAACCGACATCAATGACCAATCATTGCGACACCGCATCAATTTTGCTGCGCGGATTTGCTTTTGCAGCTCCTGCCGCTCTGGTGGCCTCGGCTACTTCATGCAGCTCACAGAAGAGCTCTGAAAAATCAGACGAGAAGCCCCTTAACATCGTGTATATCATGACTGATGACCATACGGCACAGATGATGAGCTGCTATGATTCCACCTATGCGAGCACTCCCAATCTCGACCGCATAGCCGCCGATGGAGTGAGATTTACCAACTCTTTCGTGGCCAATTCGCTGAGTGGCCCTTCGCGTGCCTGCATGCTGACCGGCAAGCATAGCCACAAGAACGGGTTTACCGACAATACCACATGCGTGTTTGACAACACGCAGCCGACTTTCCCGAAATATCTTCAGCAGGCCGGATATCAGACTGCCGTATTCGGAAAATGGCATCTCGAGAGCCTTCCCACCGGTTTCGACCGCTGGGAGATAGTGCCCGGCCAGGGTGACTATTATAATCCCGATTTCATAAGACAGACCGGCGACACAGTGGTGGAGCACGGCTATCTGACCGATCTTATCACTGACAAGTCGCTCGACTGGCTTGAAAACGGGCGTGACAAGTCGAAGCCGTTCTGCCTGCTGATCCACCACAAGGCCATACACCGCAACTGGATGGCCGATACGGCTCATCTCGGCATCTACGAGGACAAGACATATCCTCTGCCGGCAAACTTCTTTGATGACTACGAGGGACGTGAGGCCGCCTCCACTGCCGAGATGCGTGTGGCCGACCACATGGATCCGATCTATGACCTGAAGATGAACCGTCCCGACAAATACAGCGCCCTCAAGGAGCGCTACGAGTCATACGTCGGACGCATGGACTCGGCGCAGCGGGCCGCGTGGGATGCCTTCTATGATCCGATCACGGCCGATTTCTATGCCCGCGATCTCAAAGGCAAGGAGCTCGCCGAGTGGAAGTTCCAGCGTTATATCCGCGACTATCTGATGACTGTGAAGAGTCTTGACGACAATGTGGGCCGCGTGCTCGACTATCTTGAGGAACACGACATGCTCGACAATACTCTCGTGGTCTATACTTCCGACCAGGGATTCTATATGGGCGAGCACGGATGGTTCGACAAGCGATTCATGTATGAAGAGTCGTTCCACACTCCGCTGATCATGCGGATGCCAAAGCGCTTCGAGCGTCGGGGAGACATCACCGAAATGGTGCAGAATATCGACTACGGCCCCACATTCCTCGATATTGCCGGAGTGGAAAAACCTGCCGACATGCAGGGTGAGAGCCTTCTGCCGCTGCTCGAAGGCAAGCATCCCGCCGACTGGCGTGACGATCTCTACTACCACTTCTATGAATATCCGGCAGAGCACATGGTGAAGCGTCACTACGGTGTGCGCGACAGCCGTTACAAACTCATCCATTTCTACAATGACATTGATAAATGGGAGCTGTATGATCTCCAGGAGGATCCTTGTGAGATGAATAATCTCTACGGGAAACCGGGTATGGAGGAAGTGACAGCCCGCATGATGAAGCGACTCAAAGCCGCCCAGGAGAAATATGATGATCCGATACGCGAAAAATATCCCATAAATTAATACTCATGAACAGAATAATAAGATTATCTGTCGCAGCGACGCTGGGCGTCGCCTCTATGGCGGCACTGGTGCAGTGTAAATCTGCTTCCGACGAAAAGTATTTTGAAAAGGTTGCTCAGCTGCCTGCCGATGCTACCCTCGACGAACGTGTCGATATAGCGTCGCGTACCGTGCCTACGGCCAATCAGCTTGCCTGGCAGGATCTGGAACTGACCGCCTTTCTGCATTTCGGAGTCAATACGTTTACCGACCGCGAATGGGGCGATGGCAAGGAGGATCCGAAAATATTCAATCCTGCCCAGCTTGATGCCGAGCAATGGGTGAAAACGCTCAAGGACGCCGGATTCAAACTGGTGATACTCACGGCCAAGCACCATGACGGTTTCTGCCTGTGGCCTACACTCACCACCGACCATTCCGTAGCGTCTTCGACATGGAAGGATGGCAAGGGTGATGTCGTCAAGGAGCTTCGCGAGGCATGTGACAAATATGGCATGAAGATGGGTATATATCTGTCGCCGTGGGATCGCAACTCACCCAAATATGGCGATTCTCAAGCTTATAACGACCAGTTTGTAGCCCAGCTTACAGAGCTTCTGACCAACTACGGTAAAATCGACGAAGTGTGGTTTGACGGTGCATGCGGCGAAGGCCCCAACGGCAAGAAGCAGGAATACGACTGGCCCCGTTTCCGCAAGGTGATGGAGCAGCTGCAGCCCGAAGCCGTGCTGGCGATCACCGGCGATGACGTGCGCTGGGTAGGCAACGAGGGCGGAGTCGGCCGCGAGACAGAGTGGAGCGTTACTCCTCTCATGCCTTCCATCTTCCCTGAGTCAAACGCTTACAACGATTCGCTCGGCATTAATGCCATGGCCAAAAATATAGGCGACCGCGAGATGCTCGCAAATGCTAAAGAAGTGCGCTGGTGGCCGTCGGAAGTCGATGTGTCGATCCGTCCGGGATGGTTCTACCACGATTCGGAACAGCCCAAAAGCCTGGCCCGCATGGCCGATATTTATCTGACGTCGGTCGGGCGCAACTCCGTGCTCCTTCTTAACATTCCTCCCGACCGCCGCGGTCTGATAGCTGATGCCGATGTGGCACGTCTCAAGGAGTTCCGCAAGTGGATCGATGATAACTTCACTGTAAATCTTGTAAGTTCGGCAGATTCGGCCTCTATGTCGGCCGCTTTGCGTCCGCAGACAAAGGTCAATGCTGTGGTGCTCTCCGAGGAAATCCGCAAGGGTCAGCGTGTGGAGAAGTTCACCGTAGAGGCTCTGACCGACGGCGCCTGGAAGCAGGTGGCCGAAGGAACGACAATAGGCAACAAGCGTATCCTGATGATGGATGATGTGGTGGCCGACAGCCTGAGGCTCAACATCACATCTACCCGCAATACGCCACATGTACGTCCAATAAAGGCTTACCGTGTGATAATGCCTTATGATCTCGCAGCCCAGGAGACGGAGTTTGCCGTTGTCGGAAAATCTACAGCTGACGGCGCCGCGCTGACATGCGATGCCGGCCGCGATATAGAGATGTCGGGATTCATCTACTCTCCGGCCAAGGGCGCCGCTCCGGTGTTCAAGTACGTTGCTGAAGTGAGTGCCGACGGGAAGAACTGGAAGCCGGTGAAGACTACCGGAGAGTTCGGCAATATATTCAACAACCCGATACCCCAGCGTGTGGTGTTTAGTCAGCCTGTCAAAGCCCGCTGGCTCCGGATCGTCAGCAAGGACGATGACCCCAAGGCTTCGGGCAAGCTTGAAGCGCTCGCAGTGAAATGACCGGCGCCGCGGTATGAGCCGCGCCGACTGATCCATCCGTTAAATAATAAAGCCCCCGCGGACCGGCAGTGCGCCTTCCGCGGGGGCTTTAAGTGTGCAAGCAAGTATTAAATAATGTGAGATACCGGTCTGATAATTTGCTATTGAATGAAATAGACATTAAATTTGCAGAAACAATTTCAAGTATAGCTATGAATATTTTAGTGACCGGCGCTAACGGACAGCTTGGGACAAGTCTGCGGAAATCATCGGCAGCCAGCGGCGACCGGTATATTTTCACCGACGTGGCCGAACTCGACATCACCGATGCAGAAGCTGTCGGACGCACAGTGTCTGACAATAGTGTCGATGTGATCGTCAACTGTGCGGCCTATACCAATGTTGACCGTGCGGAGGATCAGCCCGAACTTGCCGAACTTCTTAACGCTACGGCTGCCGGCATTCTCGCCGAAGCTGCAAAAAAAGCCGGGGCCGTCCTGATACATGTCTCGACCGACTACGTGTTTGGCGGCGGACAGGGCAATACTCCCCGCAATGAGGATGAGCCGATGTCGCCCACCGGCGTGTACGGCGTCACCAAGATGCATGGCGAGCAGCAGATCGCTGCTTCGGGCTGCAGAGCGATCGTCATTCGTACGGCGTGGCTTTACAGCGAATACGGCAGGAATTTTGTCAAGACGATGATGAATCTGACCGCCACGAAGCCTGAGCTGAAAGTCGTGTTTGACCAGTGCGGCACTCCCACCTATGCCCAGGATCTCGCTGACGCGATATTTGCCATCATAGAGAAGCGCATGATCGACGGCAACGAAGGGATCTATCATTATTCCAACGAGGGCGTATGCTCCTGGTACGATTTTACAAAGATGATAGCCGAAGAAGCAGGCACGACAGGCTGCGACATAGAGCCGTGCCATTCCGATGAATTCCCCTCGAAGGTGGTGCGTCCGTCGTATTCCGTGCTCGACAAGACCAGGTTCAAGCGGACATTCGGCATGAAGATTCCTTATTGGACCGATTCTCTGAAAAAATGTGTCGCCAATCTGAAGAATACCGATCAATGCAGTTAACCTAAAGAATACCGATTGATTATGAATTATAAAAGGAATGTAATGATAACCGGTGGCGCCGGATTTATCGGAAGCCACGTCGTAAGACTCTTCGTCAACAAGTACCCCGAATATCGTATTGTCAATGTCGACAAGCTCACCTATGCCGGCAACCTCGCCAATCTCAAGGATATCGAGGACAAGCCCAACTACGTTTTCGTTAAGGCCGATATCTGCGATTTCGAGGAAATGCGGCGGATAATGAAGGAATATGAGATCGACGGTGTGATCCATCTTGCGGCAGAGAGCCATGTGGACCGCTCGATCAAGGATCCGTTTACTTTCGCGCGTACCAACGTGTTGGGCACACTATCGTTGCTTCAGGCCGCCAAGCTCCAGTGGGAGGCAAGCCCGAAAGGATATGAAGGCAAGCTATTCTACCATATCTCGACCGACGAGGTGTATGGCGCTTTAGAACTGACAGATCCAGAGGGGATACCGTCGCCATTTACCACTACCGCATCTTCGGCCGAACATCATCTGGCATTCGGCACGGAATTTTTCCTGGAGGAGACGAAATATAATCCTCATTCGCCGTATTCGGCAGCCAAGGCTTCGAGCGACCACTTCGTGCGCGCATATCACGATACCTACGGCATGCCCACTCTCGTGACCAACTGCTCAAACAACTACGGCCCCTATCAGTTCCCCGAGAAGCTGATACCTCTGTTTATCAACAATATCCGTCACCGCAAGCCACTTCCTGTCTACGGTAAGGGTGAGAACGTGCGCGACTGGCTCTTTGTCGAAGATCACGCCCGTGCCATCGACCTCATATTCCATGAGGGCAAAGTGGCCGACACTTACAATATCGGCGGCTTCAATGAATGGAAGAATATCGACCTTATCAAGGTGATCATCCGCACCGTCGACCGTCTGCTCGGCAACCCCGAAGGATACAGCGACGGACTGATCACCTACGTGACAGACCGCGCAGGCCATGATCTTCGTTATGCCATCGACTCGCGCAAGCTGCAGCGCGAGCTCGGATGGGAGCCCTCCCTGCAGTTTGAGGAGGGTATCGAGAAGACTGTCCGCTGGTATCTTGACAATCAGGAGTGGATGGACTTCATCACTTCAGGCGAATATGAGAAATATTATGATGATATGTACTCCAACAGGTAACTACCGTCTTCAAAACCTTGTCGGCGCATGAGCGGCGACAGACTTTGGAACCGCGAATACTGGAAGGTGATGACGAGCAATTTCATGCTCTTCTTCGCCTTCTATATTCTTACGCCCCTGCTGCCGATATATCTCGACGCGCAATTTGGCGCCGACAAGCACATGATAGGGGTTGTGCTGTCGGGCTATGTCGTCGCTACACTCCTTGTGCGCCCCTTCAGCGGCTTCATAGTCGATACGTTCGACCGTAAGAGGGTGCTTGTGCTCTGCTTTTTCGTGTTCTTCATCCTTTTTGCCGGATATGTCGGTGCCGGAACATTGCTGATGTTTGCCATAGTGCGCACGCTTCACGGGCTGCCGTTCGGAGCCGCGACGGTAGCTAATTCAACTGTTGCTATCGACGTGCTCCCCGCATCGCGGCGCAACGAGGGGATCGGCTATTATGGGCTGAGCAACAATCTGGCTATGGCCATCGCGCCGTCGGTCGGAATATGGATCTATCATGCCACCGGCCGTTTCGATCTTCTCTTCTGGCTCGCTCTGGCTATCGCTTTGGCGGGATTCGTCTGCTCGTCGAGAGTCAGGCTGCCACAGCGGCGTAAGGTCGAGGGAAAGCCGAAGCTGAGTCTCGACCATTTCTTTCTTGGCCGGGCATGGCTGATGGCTGTCAATATATGCCTCTTCGGGCTCTGCTGGGGCGTGATGAGCAACTATGTGGCTATTTATGGCCAGGAGGAACTCGGCATCACGGATGGAACCGGCATTTTCTTCATGATACTGTCTGCCGGACTTGTATGCGCGCGTCTGATAGGCTCGCGGGCGTTGCGCCGGGGAGAAATAGCCCGCAGCGGGCTCCGGGGAGTGGTGTTCTCGACGCTCGGATTCGCACTTTTTGCCACCGGAGCGGGCGAGTGGAGTTACTATCTGTCGGCGCTGCTTATAGGTCTTGGCAACGGGCAGATGTATCCGGCGATGCTCAACATGTTTATCGGCATGGCGCGCCACGACCAGCGGGGCACAGCCAACTCCTCAATCCTTATATCATGGGACGCCGGGATGGGCATAGGCATATTGCTCGGCGGGTTTCTGGCTCAGTATATGAGTTATTCTGCGGCATTTATTGCCACGGCTTCCGTGCAGGCAGCGGGTGCGCTCCTTTATGCTGTGGCCACATGCCGCTTCTTCGAGAAGCGAAGGATCGCTGAGTGATCAGCGCCTGAAAGTGATCGCTATGGTGATGAGTGTCAGCAGTTCGGTAGCAGGTATGGCGAGCCAGAGGCCATCGTTGCCGATCGCGGCTGGCAGAAATATGAAAGCCGGGATAAGGTAGATGATGCCGCGCATGATGGTGTAGAGCGTGGATCTTGCCGCTTGCTCCACACTCTGATAATATCCGATCATGACAATGTTGAGCGAGAAGAACAATGAACTGAGCCCGAATAAGGGCAGCCCGTGGACGGCCAATCCGAAAGCAGCCGTGTCGGAGGGAAGGAATATTGCCGCGAGAAGCGGTGACCCGACCCACATGACGACCGTTACCGCTGTGCCGCATATGGCGCCGGTGATCAGCGAGAGGCGCAGTGTCTGGCCGATTCTGTCGCGTTTGCCCGCTCCATAGTTGAAGCTGATGATCGGCTGCGCCGACTGCGCTACGGCATTGCTCAGGGAGAAGATTAGTGGGAACAGGTAGCACCCTACTGAGTAGGCGGCCACGCCATTCTCGCCGAGTCTCGATATGAACACATAGTTGCCCGTTACGATCATCACGCCTATCGCAAGCTCCGTCACGAATGTGGCGAATCCGATCTTGGCCATGTAGCCGACATTGCGTATCGTCAGCAGCAGTGATTTGCGCGATGCTTTAAGCCGGTAGAATTTCAGCGTCGACGAGAATTTCAGGAAGTAAGTCAGCACGAGGATGCCGCCCACGATGCACGATATCGAAGTGGCTATCGAGGCTCCTGCGATGCCCATCCCCAAAGGAAATACCATCAGCCAGTCGAGAAAGATGTTCAGCACCGCCGAGGTGATCTGTATCGCCATAGCCATTTTGGGCGATCCGTCAAGACGGATGAGCATCATGCCGACGCACTGTATGTAAAAAAATATTACTGTCCGCTAAACCATAAAGCAGTGAGTCCAACTTTCTGATAATTAGAAG
>CALHWU010000034.1 GCA_938039795.1 uncultured Muribaculaceae bacterium | reverse complement strand
TCGCCACAGCTCTCGGTCGTAAACACCGCCGCGTGGCTCTCGGAGGACTACATGACGAAGCCGAAATACGCGGACACCGGCGCACTTACATCGGAGCCATGCCCGGACGCATCATCGACGCTCTGCGGCGATGCGGATCAAGCAATCCCGTGATTCTTCTCGACGAGATCGACAAGATAGGTTCCGACTTCCGTGGCGATCCCTCTTCGGCGCTTCTCGAAGTGCTCGATCCGGAGCAGAACTGCCGCTTCCATGATAATTACGTGGATGTGGATTTCGACCTGTCGCAGACGCTTTTCATCGCTACCGCCAACACTCTTTCGAGCATTCCGGCTCCTCTTATCGACCGAATGGAGATCATCGACATTTCAGGCTATCTTCCCGAAGAAAAGACGGAGATCGCACGTCGGCATCTGCTCCCGCGTCTTGTGGCTGAAGCGGGTCTGACTGCCGACGACGTCAATATCACAGACGAGGCCATGGGGGCGCTGATCGACACTTATACGGGCGAAAGCTCGAAAAGCGCCTGGCGTCAATCGTGCGCAAAATCGTTCTGCGTAAAGTGAGCGGACAATCGTGGCCCAGCCCTGTCGACACCTCTGATCTGACCGCGTTGCTCGGCGCTGCGCCATATACCCGCGAACGCTATGAGGGCAATGATTATGCAGGGGTCATAACAGGCCTGGCATGGACCGCAGCAGGCGGATGCGTACTATATGTGGAGACATCACTGTCGCCGTCGAAAGGCGAGCGTCTGACTCTGACAGGAAAACTCGGCGATGTCATGAAAGAATCGGCATCAATAGCCCTGCAGCATGTAAGAAGCCACGCATCTGCTCTCGGTATCGCCGACGATGCTCTGACCGACCGCGCCGTGCATATCCACGTGCCGGAAGGCGCAATACCCAAGGATGGCCCGTCGGCAGGCATCACGATGGCCACATCAATTGTATCGGCTCTGACCGGACGCCGACCGAAGCCTCGGGTGGCGATGACCGGCGAGCTGACTCTACGGGGCAAAGTGCTCCCGATCGGTGGGGTCAAGGAGAAGATACTCGCGGCAAAGCGTGCCGGCATAACCGACGTCATTCTCCCGGAAGCCAACCGCAAGGATGTCGACGAGATACTGCCGGTGTACATCGAAGGGCTCAACGTGCATTATGTTTCCGATGCAAGTCAAGTGTTTGATCTCGCCCTGCTCCCCGCCTGACCTCATGCCATATCTACAATAAACGGATCATGGCAATAGACCGGAAAGAGGATCATGGCCCGATGAAGCTGATATTCAACTACAACAATGTTTTTTACAGCTTCTTTTATGATGATCTGAGCGGATGCATTCACCGTTCACGGGAGTTTGCGCTCAATTATGTCTATTCGGGCGAGATGATTCTCGACAACGGCGCTGAACAAATACGTGTGCGAAAAGGTGAATGCGTGTTCATACCGCGTGATCACCACATCACCATGTATAAGAAGACTTATCGGGGAGAACGCTATTGCGGAATTTTTCTGATGTTCACACGCAGTTTCCTGAGAGAAATGTACAGCAAACTGTCGATAAACAGGATCAGACCGAATACCGACAGACTCCCCGATGGGGCTATTAACGCGGCAGCCGCGGATCCACGGATCAAGGCCACTCTTGCATCCACGATGTACGACATGAGCCGCGTCGACTCCAACGGCTATTTTGACGCCGACGACAATGCCGAAGCCCGCAATGCTCTGCGCGAGAGATTGGCCGCACAGCGCACCGAGGACTACATCAACGGCACCCCGAAACTCGGCGGCGGCGTTCCCGACGTTTTACCCGACGACGCCCCCAAGTTCCTCCGCGACTATCACGACTACTACAAAACACAGCGCGGCTATCATCCCCGCTCGCTCAACTCCAACGGCGGACGAAACGTTACAGCCACAATTCCCTGGATAAATTTCCCCCTGATGAGCCGTGCCGATGAGATTGAGAATGCCGTCATGATTATTCACGGAGAGAAAGCCCACTCGTTCTATTTCGGCAGCGATGCATACAGGAAACTCACCGTAATCCCAGGTAAGGAGAACAACAAACTGTTTATGGTCATACCCGGAGCAAGCCACACGGATCTGTATGATCAGAAAGACATCATCCCCTTTGCCTCGATTGAAAAATTCTTCAGCGAATATCTCGGCGAATGATTTGAAGAGTTTCGCGGGCCTTATATGGTCGCGGATTTGCGCCGGAGCCGACAAATCATTAACTTTGCGTAATATTTCAATCACCTGACCAATCAACTTTACAAATCACATATCGCAGATGGCAAAAATCGGTTCTGTTATGACCCCCGTTGGTCGCAAGGCGTTGCTGCTCGGCAGCGGCGAGTTAGGCAAGGAAGTGGCTATTGAGCTTCAGCGCTTCGGCGTAGAGGTAGTGGCGTGCGACAAGTATGCCAACGCTCCTGCCATGCAGGTGGCTCACCGCTCCCATGTGTTCAACATGCTCGACGGAGCCGAACTGCGCCGCATTATCGAGCTTGAACAACCGGATCATATCATCCCGGAAGTAGAAGCCATAGCCACTCCGGTGCTCAAAGAGCTTGAGGCCGAAGGCTATCACGTCACTCCAACAGCTAATGCCGCATGGCTCACAATGAACCGCGAGGGAATACGACGGCTTGCTGCCGAACAGCTTGGCATCAAGACCTCTGACTATCGTTTCGCCTCCGACTACGACGAGTTCAAAGCCGCCGTAGAGGCCGTAGGGATACCTTGTGTCGTAAAACCGATCATGAGTTCTTCGGGTCACGGGCAATCCACCATCAAGAGTGCCGACGAGATCGACCATGCCTGGCATGTAGCTCAGGAAGGCGGACGTGCAGGCGCCGGACGCGTGATAGTGGAGGGATTCGTCAATTTCGATTACGAGATCACACTGCTCACCGTAAGAAGCTGCTCAGGCACTACATTCTGCGAACCGGTTGGCCACATACAGGTTGAAGGCGATTACCGCTACTCCTGGCAGCCGCAGCCGATGTCGGCCGCTGCGATTGAAAAGGCCCGCGAGATCGCCCGCAAAGTGACAGATGCCCTCGGCGGCTACGGCATATTCGGCGTGGAGCTCTTCATCAAAGGCGACGACGTGATATTCAGCGAAGTATCTCCCCGCCCCCACGATACCGGCATGGTCACAATGATCTCTCAGGATCTGAGTGAATTCGCGCTCCATGCACGCGCCCTGCTCGGACTTCCGGTGCCGGAGATCCGCTTCTTCGGCCCATCGGCTTCAAGGGCTGTCGTGGTAGAGGGTGACACAGACAAGATCGAAATGGACTCGCTTGAACGGGTGCTCGAAGAGCCGGGCACACAGATGCGCATCTTCGGCAAGCCTGAAATCAAGGGACATCGCCGCATGGGTGTGATACTCGCCACTGCCGACACCCTTGAAGAGGCCCGTGCTAAAGCCGACCGCGCTTATGACAAGCTCAGGGTCAACGTGCTCCCCCGCTGAAAAGCGAACTGTTTGAATGAATGCGAGGCGTTGTGTCAGACCTGACACGACGCCTCGTCTGCAATACCCGCTAAACATCAGAAGCCCCGAAGTGTTATAAAGTTAACAAAAATGTAACAGCCGCCTCAACCTACGACTCCTTAGGTTTGAGTAATTTTGTACGGCTAATCAACTATAAAAGCAAACCCCACAAAATGTCACAATCCGAACACCTGACCGGACTGACCGCACGGGAAGTCGAAGAGAACCGGCTTAAATATGGAGCAAACATACTTACCCCGCCCCCGCGCACTTCGGCCTGGAAACTGTTTCTCGCTAAATTCACCGACCCGCTGATCATAATACTTCTTGTCGCCGGAGTGCTGTCAGTCGGAATATCATGCTATGAATACTGGGGGCTGCATGAGGGTAAAACCGTTTTTTTCGAACCAGTAGGCATATTTGCCGCCATACTCCTCGCCACAGGACTGGCATTTTATTTCGAGCAGAAAGCCGACAAGGAGTTCGCCATACTCAACAAGGTAAATGACGACGAGCCCGTACAGGTGATCCGCGAAGGTAATCCGACGATGGTACCCAAACGAGATGTCGTATTCGGAGATGTCGTGGTGCTGACTACCGGCATGGAGATTCCGGCCGACGGGCAGCTGCTTGAGGCGGTAAGCCTCAACGTTGACGAATCGACGCTTACAGGCGAGCCGATGGCCCACAAAACCGTAACAGAGAGCGAATTCGACCCCGATGCGACCTTTCCTTCCGACCACGTGATGCGTGGCACGAAAGTGATGGAAGGACACGGCTTGATGAAAGTCAGCGCCGTCGGCGATCACACTGAAAACGGCAAGGTATACGAGGCGGCGCAGATCGATGATCATGTAAAGACGCCTCTCGACGAACAGTTTGAGAGCCTCGGCAAGATGATATCGCGGTTTGCCTATGCAGTGGCGGCAGCAATAGTGGCCGGAAGGATCATAATGTACTTTGCCCATACGCCGTTTGAGTGGATTTCGTTTATGGCTTATCTGCTCCAGACGCTGATGATCGCTGTCACTCTCGTGGTAGTTTCAGTGCCCGAAGGCCTGCCTATGGCCGTCACGCTGGCGCTTGCATACTCTATGCGCCGCATGCTCAAGACCAACAACCTTGTACGTAAACTCCATGCCTGCGAGACCATGGGCGCCACCACTGTGATATGCACTGATAAGACCGGAACGCTCACACAAAACCAGATGCAGGTCTACGACATGGAGCTGTTCGCTGATCCTCCGGCGGAATTCGTAGCCGAAAGCATCGCAGCCAACTCCACCGCCGAGCTCGATCTCAGGGGCGAGAAACCATCGGTGATAGGCAATCCCACCGAAGGCGCGCTGCTGCTTTGGCTGAAAGACATGGGCTATGACTACCGGAAACTGCGTGAAAGCGTGACATCGTTCGACGAACTGCCGTTCACTACCGAGCGAAAATATATGGCCACTGCTGTGACGGGCAAGATGGGCGACAGGATGCTTTATATCAAGGGAGCTCCCGAAATAGTATTCGGCATGTGCGACAACACCTGCGGCATAAACCGGCAGGAGATTGACGCCCTGCTGCTCGGATATCAGAGTCAGGGCATGCGCACTCTCGGCTTCGCCTACAAACGGCTTTCCGACAACGAGGATCCCATACAGGGCGGAAAAGTCGTAGCCGGAGGACTGACATTCATGGGCATCGTGGCAATATCCGATCCTGTAAGGGCGGATGTGCCTCAGGCCGTGCAAGAGGTAACAGATGCAGGCATCCACATTAAGATCGTCACCGGCGACACCCCGGCCACCGCTAAAGAGATAGGACGACAGATCGGTATATGGAACGACAGCGACACTGCAGACGCCATAATAACAGGCCCTGAATTCGAACAACTTGACGAGCATGAGCTTCTTGACCGCGCGGAGGATCTCAAGATTATCGCCCGCGCCCGTCCTATGGACAAGAAACGCCTCGTCGAGGCCCTTCAACAGAAAGGAGAAGTCGTGGCAGTGACAGGTGACGGCACCAACGACGCCCCGGCCCTGAAAGCAGCGCAGGTAGGTCTCTCGATGGGCGACGGCACGTCGGTGGCCAAGGATGCTTCAGACATCACCATTATCGACAACTCCTTCACATCGATCGGCAAGGCGGTAATGTGGGGACGTTCATTGTTCCGCAACATCCAGCGGTTTATCCTCTTCCAGATGACGGTCAATCTGGTGGCATGTCTGATAGTGCTCTGCGGAGCGTTCATGGGCATGCAGTCGCCGCTGACCGTCACACAGATGCTCTGGGTCAATCTGATCATGGACACATTCGCGGCCATGGCTCTGGCCTCACTGCCCCCTACTCCATCAGTCATGCGTGATGCTCCCCGCGACCGCCGGTCATTCATCATCACTCCGCCGATGCGTCGCTTCATCATCGGCACCGGAGGCCTCTTCTTCATCATTCTCCTGGCTTTCCTTTATTATCTCGAACATACCGACCTCACATCGCTTACGCAGATCGGCCGATTACCGATTCACGCCTCGTCGGGGCTGACTCCCTACGAACTGTCACTGTTTTTCACCACTTTCGTGTTCCTCCAGCTCTGGAACATGTTCAATGCCCGCGCATTCGAGACCGGACGCTCGGCTTTCCACTTCAAGGACTGTCAGGGATTCGTGATAATAACGTTGCTGATATTTGTCGGACAGATACTTATCGTCAACGTTGGCGACGAGCTTTTCAACGTCGTGCCGCTCCGCATCTCCGACTGGATAATAATCATCGCGTCGACGTCGTCGGTGTTATGGATCGGAGAACTCCTGCGATGGATGCATCGCAGGAGTCTATCGTGACGCGAGAGCCACTATATAGTCGATCGCGAAGTCAAGCATTGTATCGCGGCCGTTGAACGCCGCCAGAGGATCCATATCGACATCGCATCCTTCAGTGGGTGCCACTCCGTTTTCGGTCAAGTTGCCCTGTGAGTCGATGAGCGGCGATGACGACATGCGTATGCCCCAGCCATTGGGGAGCTCGTAGCTCACAGGCATGCCGCATCCTCCTCCGGTTACAGAGCCGACGACAGTCACATTAGGCAATTGTTTCATCACAGCCGTGAAATAGTTGGCGGCTGAGAAAGTACCACGGTTGGTGAGGACTACCACCGGTTTTGTCCACACGACATGCCCGTTGCCGATCGGCTCGATCCTGACCGGATAGGGCTCTGAGAAATCATCGTGTCCGGGGCCGCTCTTATGATAGATATACCCGCCTGTTATTGTTTCAGTAATAAAATGGGCAACAAGATCGTTGGCATTGGACACCTGTCCTCCCCCGTTGTCACGAATATCGATTATAAGACCGCAGGTCATGGAGAAAGAGGCCAGTATATGATCGATATTGCCCGGGCCGAGCGAAGAGTCGAAAGTCGGCCAGCGGAGATAACCGACGTTGGCCAGAAGCACACCATAATCCGACATACCGAGCGATGTATACCCGAAATCGAAATAATTTTGCTGGATGATACGCTCATCGTAGTTGTGAGGATAATCGCTCCACCACTTCCTGTAGTATGACGTCGCAAACGGAGCCGAGAGATTGACATGTCCGTCGCGGAGCTCGTCGAGCATGGCTGACATGACCGCAAACAGCGACTTCGACGACATTCCGGGACGGATCTGGCTTCTGTATATGGCGGCTGTTTCCATCCAGTCTATATCCTTGTCGGCAAAAAAACAATAGTGTTCGTCGACAAGCGTCCAGAGGGCATCGAAATTACCCTCTGCCGAATTGTCATAATCGGGCAGTTCATGACAAGCCGACATCATCAATGCAACGGCCACTGAAACCGCTGCAATAGCAGAGACTGTATATTTATTCATAAAGTGCATTGATCATACGTGCCTTGGGAGATATTTTTTTCCGAGGACTGACTGAGAGCCATTCGCCCGCGACACCTACGACGGCACAATGGCGAGCCATCCGCGACGTTATGTCACTCGCCTTGGTCGACAGAAACTGCCCGGAATATCCGATACGCAGAGAGGTCGTGCCAAGGTGCAGATCAACCGCCAGGATATGGTCGAGGGCGAAATAATTACCCCACCATGCCATACGTGCCAGACCCGAGTGATTACCGAGATAAATCTCATAATACAGTTCTCCGTAATCAGGCGCGAAAAAGACTCCTGTAAGAGGAATTGAAGGACGATAGATCAGCGTAAGCGGCAGCCGGCCGACACGAGTGTTCCACGCCACATAACCGGTCAGATCTATTGTGAAAGCGGCTTTGGCTGATGCCGGATTATTGCCGTTGCGCTGCGAGTACAGGCATCCGGCTTTCAGGCCGGGGCCGGCGCCGAACCCGACTGTAAGCCCCGAGGCCGGACGCACACGCCTCATCATCGCCCAATGTAAATCAAGCCCCCAGTACCACATAGTGGCGTTGCCCACACGATTGAGTGTGCGTTCGGCTGCCACGCGTGTATCAAGAGCCATTACCCATTTTTCGGGCGAGAACTTCATGGCCTGCATCCTTGAGTAGCCGGCTCCAAGACTCCAGCCTGAATAACGTATCGGCGAAAGATACGTATCGGCGAGATGCGATGAACCTGCCTCTATAGTATATGCGGCGGTCACCGGCCGCAACAATATCTCTTCCGGCTCCGATGCCGACAGTGATGACGCTGCTGCTATGAAAGCAGCCATCATCAATGGTCTCAAAAATCTTTTCATCAGAATATACGCTGTTGGCCTGTCAGTTCATCACGCACCTCGTCATCAGACTGAGCGCCGGAAGTGTCATCTTCATCAGCCTCTGTATCTGCTTCTCCATCTGATTCCGCCATGTTTTCAGGATCGGACTTCTCACGCGGTTCGATTTCAGTGATCGACGCCACATCATATGTAGTCAGTCGCTTCCCTTTGGCTCTCAGCGATTTCACGGCAATAAAATCTTCCGCATCAAGAGTCAGCTGACCTCGGATTTCATCGGCTCCGCCAAAAGTCACCAGGAAGCGGGCTCCATCCTTGTCGCTGAGCGCGATAAGAGCAGAATGCTCGTTCTCGCCGAGATAGCGCTGACGGCGAGCCGACGGCTCAAACTTAAAGCGTTTCACATAAGGATAATTGCCCTGGTCGGCATCACGCAATATCGCGGTCCACACCGTCTCTGGCCTGAAACGCTGTATCAGCATTATTCCCTCCTCATAATGGTTGGAGGCATCAAACGTCGATGTGTAATATTCGCCGTTGTCAAGCACCACAAGCACCAGATCACTGGGGCCGAACTCGCCGAGATATTCTCCGCGCCCGTCGTAATTGATGCGCAGCACATCGTGGTCGAACCACACCTGACGTCCGCCCAGTGTCGAATGACCTTTACGGCTTAGCGTGAAGTGATGCACCTCGTTTTTAGTCACGATATTGCCCATCGCTCCACGACCCTTGATAGTGAGTTCTGCGAAATCCACGTCAAACTGCAGTGTCTTCAGGCGCGCCTTGGGTTTGAGCACCACCTTCACCGACTCGGCCTCGCCGTTGGAATTGGCAGTGAACCATGCTACCTTCGATCCTGGCTTGCCCTGCGTCAGGTCATAGACCTTGTCGCGCGTCATGCCGGTGACTGAGAAGCGCTTCATGTAATATGTGCCTCCTCTGCCGTCCTGATAAATGACATTGTAGACTGTGCGTATGTCGTTGCGCTTGAACAGACCCACATGGATTATCCCTTTGCCTACCGACACTTTTTCCTGCACACGCATCACCTTGTACTTGCCATCGCGATAGAACACTATTATGTCGTCGATGTTCGAGCAGTTGAAGAGGAATGCCTTCTCACGCTTGTCAGGATCTATTTTCAGCGCAGTGCCGATGAAGCCCTCGTCGCGGTCTATATAAAGTTTCTCGGTAGCCTCAGCCACATTAGCTGCCTCGATACTATCGAAATTCCTTATGACAGTCTGGCGCGGATAGGCCGCTCCATATTTTTCCTTGAGATGCTCAAACCACCGGATAGTGTACTCCGTAAGCGATGCCAGATCTTTTTCTATGGCTTCGATACGTCGGTTGTATTCAGCTATGGCATCGTCGGCCGCATCTGAGCTGAAACGCAGTATGCGGCTCATCTTGATCTCAAGCAGGCGAAGCAGATCGTCATCAGTCAGCGGCCGGATGAATTTCTCTCTCCATGGTTCTAGACGGCGGTCAATATGGTGTATTGCCTCGGTCTTCGACCGGCTTTCCTCAAACTCCTTGTCTTTATATATCCGTTCCTCGATGAATATCTTTTCAAGCGTGGCAAAGAGCAGCTGCTCCCTGACCTCGCCAAGCTTGATCTCAAGCTCGGCCTTGAAAATGGCACGGGTGTGATCCACGTTGTGGCGCAATACGTCGCTGACCCCGAGGAAACGCGGCTTGTCATCATGGATCACGCAACAGTTGGGCGACAACTGCAGTTCGCACGAAGTGAAAGCATAAAGAGCATCAATCGCCTTGTCGCTCGATGTCCCGGGCTGCAAAGTGACGATAATACGGGCTGTGCGCGAAGTGTTGTCGTCGACGCGGCGTATCTTGATTTTTCCTTTGTCGTTGGCCTTGATGATGGTCTCGATAAGCGTCTCGGTAGTAAGTCCGAATGGTATCTCAGTGATGGCAAGCGTCTTGCTGTCGATTTTTTCGATCTTCGCACGCACCTTTATTCTTCCGCCACGAGCGCCGTCGTTGTAGCGCGACACGTCGATAAATCCGCCTGTCGGGAAGTCGGGATAAAGCGTGAACGGCTCATTCTTGAGATATGCCACGGCGGCATCGAGTATCTCGTTGAAATTATGGGGCATGATAAGCGAAGAAAGTCCCACTGCAATACCTCCTACTCCCTGAAAGAGAAGCAGAGGGAACTTGGCAGGAAGAGTCACAGGCTCCTTGTCACGTCCGTCATAGCTCGGAACCCATTCGGTCACCTTGGGATTGTAAAGCACCTCGACAGCGAACGGCGACAGGCGAGCCTCGATATAACGTCCGGCAGCCGCCGAGGCGCCGGTCAGGGTATTGCCCCAGTTGCCCTGGGTATCGACCAGAAGCTGCTTCTGGCCGAGCTGCACGAGAGCGCCATATATCGAGGAATCACCGTGGGGATGAAACGCCATGGTGGCGCCCACAATGTTGGCCACTTTGATGAAATGCTCGTCATCAAGCTTTTTCATTGTGTGGAGTATGCGCCGCTGCACCGGTTTCAAACCATCGTCGATATGCGGAATAGCACGGTCAAGAATGGTATATGACGCATAGTCGAGATACCAGCTCTGGAACATGCCTCGGAGCTGATGGCGCACGGTGTCGTCAGTAAGGTCGACAAGCATCGACCCGAAACCACCCTCTACGGCCTCGCCGTCATCCTCCTCTTCGCCCGGGTTCAGTCCGTAGAGCTCGTCGTCGTCATTATATTCGTCACTCATGGGAGTAATATATGTGATATATGGTTTTTACAGTAAGGATTCGTAAATGGCTTTCATCATCAGACCACGCGGATTGAGTTTGCTGAAAGCGCTGTTTTCACGCGAGGGATTGACTCTGTTGGAAAGGAATACAAATATCAGCTGTTTCTCGGGATCGATCCAGAAACATGTACCGGTAAAACCAGTATGGCCGAAAATCGTATAGCTTCCGGTATCATCGTTGCTGAGGGGATTGCCCATCAGATCAAATCCGAGAGCACGGCGTCCGCCACCGCTGCGGCTTTCGGTGAATTTCTTTACCGTCGCGGAATTGAGAAGGCGTTCGCCGCCATACACTCCCCCATTGAGCAGCATCTGTGAATACTTGGCGATATCCGATGCTGTGGAAAAGAGGCCCGCATTGCCCTGCACTCCTCCGGAAAAGGCAGCTATCTCATCGTGGACATACCCCCGTATGGTCTGCCTGCGCAGAAATGCGTCATTCTCTGTTGGAGCGATCTTAGCGACAGGATAATAGTCACGGGGCCTGAATCCGGTATGCCAGGCTCCGAGTGGTCCGAAAATTTCCGACTTGACCCAAAGGTCATGCTCAGTGCCTGTAAGATTCTCTTCCATCTCCATCAGCAGACAGAAATTAAGACAGCTGTAGCGGTATGACTTCGATGCGCGGAGAGGGGCCTGATGAATGCGGCTCATTATGGTGTCGCGCAACGGGGTACCTCCATATATGCCTTTGGCAATCTCAAGCCTATTGCTTTTTGTAGGCGACGCGCTGATGATGTCACGGCGCAGACGTGCGCTGCTGTTGCCATAGACGCGGCGCGCGATGCGTATGCCGTATCCTGCCGATGCCTTTCCCCTGGTCAGAGGCCCTGTGTAGCTGTCAGGATCCATCATCACCTTGTTGACGTTGATGATCGCAGGCATGCCCGATTCGTGATACAGCAGCTGCGAGGGCGTCAGATCCGACTTCTCGGTGTCATCAAGTTCGGGGATATACTTTGATATAGGTTCATCAAGCTTGAACAGGCCTTCATCATAAGCCTTCATCAGTCCGGCGAGAGTCGCCGTGGCCTTGGTCATCGACGCTATATCATAAAGAGTCTCACCGGTGACATCCGCAGCTCCTCCGCGTTCTATCCTGCCATACGAGGCATCTAATACTACATTACCGCCGCGAGCTACGACGACCTGACATCCCGGGTAGGCGCCAGAAGCCACTCCGGCTTTGGCTATTGAATCGATACGGCGTTTCAGATCAGGATCAAATCCGGCGGAGCGAAATGAAGAATATCCCAGTCGGCTCTTCGATAAATCGATCCCTGCGCCTAAAGGCGCCA
>CALHWU010000033.1 GCA_938039795.1 uncultured Muribaculaceae bacterium | reverse complement strand
AGCTCGGCACCACCGTCATAGCGGGCCGCAACCGCTACTATCAGGCTCTGCGCCATGGGCTTGAGAAGCGCGAGGGCGTAGCGCTGGTGCGCGCTTCGAAGGATCTGACCTCCGTCCATGTAAGCGCTCAGCTTCCCTACAGTCCCTGGATGCACGGCGCGGAGATGAGCGTGCGCTACGACGTCAAGGGCTGCTGCTCCGACGATCTTGGTCAGTCGGCCACCACACTCGGGCGGCTCGATCTTGAGCCGAAGCGGTTCGTGCCGACTTTCAACTGGGTGCCCCCGACGGCCGAGGCCGTGAAGGTGCGCGAGCTGCGAGGACAGGCCTACATAGACTTCCCCGTCAATCAGACCGCGATCAACCCCGACTACCGCGGCAACCGCGGCGAGCTGGCCAAGATACGCGCCACCATCGACTCCGTGAAGCTCGACAAGGATGTCACGGCCCGTTCGCTTGAGATCCACGGCTACGCTTCGCCCGAAGGCTCGTATGCCGGAAACGCCCGTCTCGCCAAGGGTCGCACCGAGGCGCTGAAGGGCTATGTCGACGGGCTCTATCACTTCGCTCCCGGGTTCATCGCCACGCAGTCGACCCCCGAGGACTGGGCAGGACTGGTGAAGTGGCTTGAGACCAACGAGATCGACAACCGCGACGCACTGCTCGCCATAGCCCGCGACGGCTCGCTCGATCCCGACGTGCGCGACGCCCGCATACGCAAGCAATATCCTGCGGAGTACGCCTTCCTGCTGGCCAACGTCTACCCGGCGCTGCGCCACTCCGACTACCGCATAGAATACACCGTGCGCGCATTCACCGACCCGGCCGAGATACTCCGGATCGCCGCCACCCGCCCGCAGCACCTCTCGCTCGCCGAGTTCTTTGCCGGTGCCAAGGCTCTCCCCGAGGGCTCGCAGGAATTCAACGACCTCTTCGAGACCGCCGCGCGCATGTATCCCGAGAGCGAAGTGGCATCGCTCAACGCCGCCAACGCCGCCATGGCCCAGGGCGCGCTCGACAATGCCGAACGCTATCTGCGCGGAGCCGGCGACGGAGCCGACGCCGTATATGCCCGCGCCAACCTGGCCGCCCTGCGTGGCGACTACGAGGCTGCCCGTGCACTCTTCGAGCAGGCCGCGCGCCTGAAAGTGGCCGCCGCACCGGCCGCGCTGCAGCAGCTCGACGAGCTGGAGCAGCATCCCACCGTGCGCGGTCTTGAATGAACCTACGGCCAATCCACAAGAATCAATCATATAAATCATTTTTTAAATCAATCCTTATGAGACAAATCAATTATTATCTCGGTGCGCTTGCAGTGGCCTCGCTCGGCCTCTGGTCATGCTCGAGCGATGATCTCGGCGGCGAGGAGCCCAACGGCCCCGGCACCGACGTGGAGCGCACGGTCTACGTCAATGTCGCCATCCACGGCGAAAATCCCAGCTCGCGCGCAGCGGGCACCGACGGAAACCCTGCAGAAGGCACCGATTCCGGCGATAAAGGTGACTTCGCCGATGGCTCGGTACGTGAGTCAGAAGTCGGATCATGCTATCTGGTTTTCTACGACGCACAGGGCAACACCGTGGGCAGCGTAGTCAGAGTTGACGGCTTGACGTGGAATCCTGTAACCGCCCCCAACGGAACTGTCGAGACGAGGGCACAGAAAGTCGTGACCGTCACACTCCAGCAGGGCGACGCCAATCCCGCACAGGTGGTGTGCTATATCAATCCGGCAAATCCTTCGGATCTCCAGAACCCGCTGTCGACTCTGCAGACGATCACACGCAATGCGGTGACATTGGGAAGCGGCGAGAATCTGCTTTTCCCCATGAGCAACTCGGTGTATTATCCCGCACAGGAAGGATCTACAACGGCCACTGCTGAGGCACCTCATATGGCTGTTCAGATACCGGAAAATGCGATTTTCGATACGGAAGAGGCTGCTAACAAGGCTCTTACTGAAAATACTGATGAGGTGCTCAACATATATGTGGAGCGTTATGCCGCTAAGCTTCAGATGCATTTTGCTACTAATGTTGTAGAGCCCTATAAAACGGTTTCCACTCAGGATGGACCGCTCGGTGTTGACGCAGGAAAGGCCGATGTGCCTGTAGAGCTGACTTTTGTGGTCGACGGATGGGATGTCAACGGTGAGGCCAAGACTACCTATCCTGTGAAATCATTCAGGCAGGTAGTGGAAGGCGGTCAGATTTCTGGTGACAATTATAAATTCACGGTTCTTGACGGCCGTATAAATGCCAAGACATTTGATTATAATGCCACAACAGGCGAAGTGACGGTGTCAGCGGATAAGGTCGCTGGAGTCTGGGATTGGAACAATTTCAATTACCACCGTTCTTACTGGGCCTGCTCGCCGGTCTACTTCCAGGCAGAATATCCGGAAGTATTGAGCGACTACAAAGGAAATGAAGATAAGTACAATCAGGAGTTCAAATCGTGGACGCAGATCGCCCGAGAATCTAAGCAGAACGACACCTACTACTACTTCAAGGAAACCACTTCAGGCATCCCGGCTCTCAGATCGAAAAACCCGAATGCGGCAATTCCAACCATCGCACTGGTGGGCCACTATGAACTGAAAGTGAATAATAACCTTGTGACAAATGCGGATGGCACAGCTGCGACTCCGACATTCTATACCTATCAGACCGCGTCGGTAGAAATCACCGAAGGAACTGAAACCAAAGAGGTCAGCCGACCGGTCATCTATTTCGCAACGACTTCAGGCGATAAGAAGGATGTAGCCGAAAGCGCGGTAGCGGGAGGCCTGTCGATGCACAAGCGTTTCCTCTGGCAGACGACCGTCCTCTACAAGAATACGGCATTACAAGGCCAGCCGGCTGTTTACGAGCGTTATGATGTCAGTGACGAAGGCAATCTGAAGACTCTTGTCGCTGCAACAACCATCGCACGTCCTTCGGATAAGGTTCTCGGCACCGTAAAGATGACATCTGTGGCCCGCACACTCCAGCTGATTGATAATGTGGACAATCTGAAAGGAATCTATGTGAATGACAACGGCACTCCCAAAGAGATCGTGGCCAACGATGTGGTGCTCGACGAAGAAGGGAAGAAAACGAAGATTAATCTTGACGATGCCAACCGAATACTCTGGCGCAACGTGAACACTTGCAACCTCTATGTGGAGGCTGCCGGTAAATTCACCATCCCCGTGAAACACCTCGGCTGGTATCGTCAGGGCAACGAGCAGAAGAATTCCACCACCATCGACATGAGCCTTGCACATGTAGGCGATTTCGGTCTGGTGCGCAACCATGCTTACACTATCAGCGTGGATAAGATCAAGGGTCTGGCTGCCGGTATCGGCGGCAAGGATGATCCCATCATTCCGCCGGCTGACACACGCGACGTCTACACCGCCTACCGCATCAATATCCTGCGCTGGGCTGTAGTGCCGACTCAGAAGGTAGAGTTGTAAGCATCTCGCTGACCCGTAATTTCCCCGGATGGGGCGGATGCACCCGCTGCGGGTGCATCCGTAGGGCCCCGTCCGCTTCCTCCCTCTCCCTCCTACAGGGTATGGAGCTCTGACCGGCTCCATACTCACCAATCAAAACCGATAGACACAGTGAAAACCAACATCTTCAATCGTATAACGCAGATCACCGCGCTGCTGGCAGCCGCTGCCGCCATGACCGGCTGCGGATGGGTCAAGGAGGATATCCCGGCCTGTCCGGCCCAGCTGCGCCTGAAATTCGTCTATGACTACAACATGAAATACGCCGACGCGTTTCCCCACGAGGTGAAAAGCATCGACGTGTGGGCCTTCGACTCCCGCAGCGGCGCGCCGGTGTGGAAAGGGGAGGCGCGTGCCGACGAGCTCCCCGACGAGGCGGGCTATATCATGGAGACGCCGCTCGACGCCGGCAGCTACGACTTCGTGGCCTGGTGCGGCCTCTCGGACGAGTCGCCGATGAAGCTCGCGGGCTACAGCCCGGCCTCGAAGGAGGATCTGAAGGTGGCCCTGCAGACCGCCGGCGAGGGTGAGGCAGCCGAGAGCAGCGTGGAGATCCCCGGGCTCTATCACGGCGCCGTCAGCCGCACGTACACCCCCGATCCGCAGCAGCCCTCGCTCGCCGAGGTGACCGTGCCGCTGACCAAGGACACCAACGCCATACGCGTGCTGCTCCAGAATATCGACGGCACGGAGATCAACCGCGACGACTTCACGGTGACGCTCACAGGCGCCAACTCGCTGCTCGATCATGACAACAGTGTCATGGCCGGCCCGACGGTCACTTACCACCCCTGGAAGACAAGCTACGGCGTGATCGGCACCGACTCGCGCGCGGGCGACATCCCTGAGTCGATCACCACCGTGGCCACGCTGATGAACGAGTTCAGCACCTCGCGCCTCATCGCCGGCGCTCCGTCGACGCTGACCGTGCGCCGCAACAGCGACGGCGCCGACATAGTGCGCATACCGCTCATCGACTACCTGCTACTCATCAAGGGCCACTACGGCAACATGGGCGACCAGGAGTATCTCGACCGCCAGGACGACTATTCGATACTCTTCTTCCTCGACCACGGCAAGAACTGGTATATAGCCGGCGGCATCTACATTAATTCCTGGGCAGTAGTTCCGCCCCAAAACGAAGACCTATGATCAGCCGTCGGTCAGTGAAATACTATCGGTCCGGCATCATCGCCGCATGGCTGGCTGCCGTGGCCCTGACAGTCTCGCTCGCAGGCTGCTCGGCGGTGACTGAGCCGGAGCGTCCATGCCCCGATGATCCCGGAGCGGATGCGCCGACGCTCGGCCTGTCGTTTCAGGTGTCGACGGCCGTGCCGGTGAGCCGCAGCCATGCGGCCTCGCGCACCGACGACTCCGGACATCCCGAGGAGGGGAGCGACTACACTATGGAGGACGAGATCAACCTCAATGACTTCGGCTTCTTCATCTTCGCCGGCTCGGCCGATGATGCCGACGCCGATCTGCGGCTGCTCTACAAGAACACCGCCGTCACCCAGACCGCCCCCGAGATGAGTTTGACCGGCTCCCTGGGCGACTATACCGTCAACCTCGATCTGCCGCATACCACCGTGGAGCGCCTCCTTGGCGCGACAGCCGGCGACGAATCGCTCCTTTCGCCCGGAGGCTCCCGCAAGCTGAAGCTACGCATAGCCATCATCGCCAACTCCAATGCCTCGCGTCTGCTGCCCGGACTGAAGGGATTCGACGGCCTGAGTCAGGTGTATAACGATGCCGATCCGGATAATGCTTCCACGTTTGCCGATTTTACGACTATAGCGGAGGGACTGCGCTACACTATGCCGGCGGCCACCGGACTTTATGCCAATCTACAGATACCGATGTATGGCCTCTCCGACGAGATAACGCTGACCGAGAGCGCCATGTACTGGAGCCGTCCCGACGAGCGGCTCATCCTCGGCGAGATCTCTCTCCTGCGCGCCATGGCAAAGCTTCGCCTGGTCGATGCGATTGCTCCGGAGCTCAAGACCGACGGTTATCCCCGCCTGGTGAGCGCCAGCGTGACCTACGGCATCAAGGGGGGATACGTGACTCCCGAGACTCCCGGCGCTTATAAAAACGGGCAACAGGTACACACCGACCGCACCGGCGAGGCCGCAACAGGCACCCCAATAGCCATGCTTGCCGGAACGGTCGTCGCCAGTTCGCTGATCACTTATCTGCCGGCACAGTCGCTCCTCACCGGCGCACCGACGCTCAGCGTAGAGATGCAGCGCGACGCCGGGTCGCAGCCCCAGACATTCACAGTAGATCTCTCCGACGCGGAATATACCACCATTGTTGACGACTGGCTCCCTCTGATGCTGCGCAACCACGTATATACGCTGGCCATCACCAATGTGGTGTTCGGAACTACCCTCGAACTCACCGCCACCGTAGCCGACTGGGAGGAGGAGGTGTTCAATCTCGACTATAGTAATACGGTCAATACCACCGACAACGGCAAGATCGACTGGGTGGCAGGAACATTCCTGTCGGAAACCATGACAGAGGATGGTCATGGGACTCTGATAGTATCGCCATGGCATATCCCTGAGGGAGAAACCCACTCCAAGCCGGTCGACGCCGAGCTGACATTCGGTCTCGCCTCGCCCGTAGGCGCATTCTGGACGGCCTCGCTGCTCAACGTCGAGGGTGACCCTGCCGCTTTCATGTTTGTCGACGCCGACGGAAACGAAAAGGCGACGATCGAAGGCCGCATCGACGGAAAGCGGCAACGGCTGAAAATACGCCCGATGGTCGAGGAGCCTACGGTCAATAGCCGCGTGCGTCTGCAGATAATAGTATCGATCGGCGGCGGTCAGCAGTTTGTCGACGCCACTGTACCGACGATCCTCGGCGACTGGATCATCGTGCAGCCACAGCAGTAAAAACAATACACACACGACTTATAATCACTGAATATACAAATGCTAAGACACTTCATAAATACACTGCTTCCCCTGGCCTTGGCTCTGACAGTGGCAGCGTGCGCCAATGAAGAGATACCGACCGGACCGGGAGCGTCGGGCGAGGGCAATGTGACGCTGACGTTCAGAAACGCGCGGCAGGGTTCGCGTGCGGTTGCCGACGACGCCAACAATGAGGATGCCATCAGATCGCTTCATGTGTTTCTCTACCACAATGACGCGGGCGACGATGCGCCCCCGGAAGCCTCGCAGGTGTTTACCGGTCTGACGGAAAAGCAGCAGGCCACCGTAAAGATGAACATCGACAAGGCTGTCACCGAGCGTCTGTTCGGCAGCCTGGAGGCCACGGGTACTTGCCGAATGGTGGCTCTGGCCAATCTCCCGGCCTCGGTCACGGTGCCTGAAAACCCTACGGTCAGTCAGCTTCGCGCCATCGGCGTGACGGCGGAGTTTGCCTCGAAGAAGGTGCAGGACTCGTTCGTGATGTTCGGCGATACCGACGAGGAGCGTTCGGGAAATGTGAAGGTGACGTTCACGCCCGACGACAAGGGGGGCAGTGCGTCGGGCAACGTGATGCTCGTGCGCGCCGCGGCCCGCATAAACCTCAACGTGCGGCTTCCGGAAAAGATCGAAGTGGAGGGCGATGCGACTCTGGCAGGCACCTGGACGCCGCTGACGGAGGGCATGCAGGTGCTGATGGCCAATGGCGTGCACACCTCGATAGCCGACCCGTCGTCGACCGAGGCATTGCCGGCTGATGAAGCCTATTTCAACATCACTACGGCGAGCGTGGGCAACGATCCTTACCGGTTTGTTGAAAATGCGGAGGCCGATCATGAGAACGGATATCCCTGGCAGATGCCGGTGCCTTTCTATACCTATCCCAATAAATGGAAAAAGGAGCCCTCCGAACCTCACCGCACGTATCTCACGCTGATAGTGCCCTTCGCCAAGGGTGAGGAGAGCACTACGTTCCGCACATGTTATTACAGCGTGCCGGTGACGGCCGAATCCTTTCAGCTGCTGCGCAACACTGTCTATACGAT
>CALHWU010000032.1 GCA_938039795.1 uncultured Muribaculaceae bacterium | reverse complement strand
AGATGATAGCGGCCCTCATAAGCGAGGGAAGCGACTATGTCAGCGGCATAGAGAATGTCTACAGACGTGTGAAAGGTTCGTGCAGCATGCTTCTGCTTCTTGAGGACCGTATCATAGCAGCGCGCGACCGTCTGGGCCGCACGCCCATTATAATCGGAAGCAAGGATGACGCCTATGCCGCTACGTCGGAGAGTTGCGCGTTCCCCAATCTCGGCTTCCACATCGTGCGCGACCTTGGCCCCGGTGAGATCGTGGAGTTCAATGCCGACGGGATGCGCCAGCTGAAGGAGCCCGGCGATGAGATGCAGATATGCGCGTTCCTATGGACATATTACGGCTATCCGGTGTGTCAGTATGAGGGACGCAATGTCGATGAGATGCGTTATGAATGCGGCAAGAACATGGGCGGCGACGACCACACGGAGGCTGATTTTGTGAGCGCGATTCCCGATTCAGGCATCGGCATGGCTCTCGGTTACGCCGAAGGCAAGAAGGTGCCTTATAAAAGAGGTATCGTCAAGTATACCCCGACGTGGCCCCGCAGTTTCACCCCGAGCACTCAGGAGCGACGTGAGCTTGTGGCCAAGATGAAGCTTATCCCCAACAAGTCGCTTTTGCGCGACCGCAAGGTGATATTCTGCGACGATTCCATAGTCAGAGGCACCCAGTTGCGCGACAATGTCAGCGATCTGTATGAGTCTGGTGCACGCGAGGCGCATATGCGTATCAGCTGTCCGCCGCTCATCTATCCCTGCCGTTTCCTTAACTTCACCGCCTCCAAAAGCGAGCTGGAACTGATCACCCGGCGCGTCATCAAGGAGCTGGAGGGTGAGCACGACCGTGATCTGAAAGAGTATGCCACTACCGGCAGCGAAAAATACTGCCGGCTGGTAGAGACCATCCGGCGGCAGCTCGGAATCGACTCGCTGCAGTTCAGCTCTATCGAGAATGTGGTCAGCTCCATCGGGTTGCCCAAATGCCGTATCTGCACCCATTGTTTCGATGGCAGCAGCCACGACTGAATCGCATGGATCTGACGGCGGTTTGCCGTTGTCAGCCGAAATTCTTACCTTTGTAGCCTGAATTAGAAATTACCAAAATAACGAAAAGTATGAGCCTTAACATCGTTGTGCTCGCCAAGCAGGTGCCTGACACCCGCAACGTGGGCAAAGATGCAATGAAAGAGGACGGTACTATCAACCGTGCCGCTCTCCCTGCCATCTTCAACCCCGAGGATCTCAATGCACTTGAGCAGGCGCTCCGTATCAAGGACGCGAACCCCGGGACCACAGTCACACTTCTTACTATGGGACTTCCCCGCGCATCGGAGATAATCCGCGAGGCAATGATGCGCGGTGCCGACGGCGGTATTGTCCTGACCGACCGCGTGCTCGGTGGCGCCGACACGCTGGCTACCTCCTATTCGCTTGCGCAGGCAGTGAAGAAAATAGGCAACTATGACCTGATACTCGGCGGCCGTCAGGCTATCGACGGCGACACTGCACAGGTTGGCCCGCAGATTGCTGA
>CALHWU010000031.1 GCA_938039795.1 uncultured Muribaculaceae bacterium | reverse complement strand
GTTGGCCAGCTCGATGTCGGAGAGCTGACGCTCGGCGGGGTTGAGGGCGCGGAAGCCTGCGAAGGATCCGGCGCCCAACGCGGCTGCGATAGCAGCCGAGATAAAGAATTTCTTCATCTTAAAAACGTTTTAATTAATAAATAGTGGTTTTATGAAGATACCCGTGGAGCGTCAGACGCTCGGGGCACTCTCTTTCGTTGTAGTAGATATCTACCCAGTGGAGAAACTGGCCAGGCAGTGTGTCGGCAGCGATGCTGACAGTGATCATGGCGGAACCGCCGGCGGCGATGGTGTCGGTGGAGGCGGTCGCTACGGTGCAGTCGCAGGAGCCTACGAGTTCCTGCAGGGTCAGCGGCGAGGCTCCGGGATTGTAGAGCGCGAAGCGCTTTGTCACCGTATCGCCTGCGACGACCGCTCCCACAGCTACCACTGGATTCTGACAGAGCGGTCTGTCGGACGTTGCCGGGGATTCGTCACTCCCCGAGATAATCCTGCGGTACAGCTCTCTGATCTTGGGGTTGAGGGTCGGATTGCCTATGGCCGCCACGCGGCCGTCGGCATCGAGCAGCAGCGTGTGGGTGGCCTCGTCGGCCGGCAGGGAGTTGACGGCGGCGAACGATCCGGCGCGATCCATCGCTACAGGATGCATGAAGCTGTCGCGGCGCAGATTGTAGCCGGTTTCGGCGGTGTCGGGGCTCTGGAGTATCATCACGAAGCTGACGTCGCGCCCGGGTATGGCCTTGTAGGAGTTGATCACTTCGTTCCATACCGGCAGCTTCATGCGGCACGGAGTGCATCCGGCGGAGTCGATGTAGCACACCACCGTGAAGTCTGCGCCCTGCTCGAAGCCAATCGGAGTGTCGAGGATCCGCGCCTGCAGCCCCTCGGGCACGGCGATCTCCCGGCCCATGAGGGCTGTGACCGCCTCGCGTTGCTCGGCATGGCGTTCGCACGCCGCGAGCACCAGAAGCGTAGCTGTCAGCATAGCTATGATTCCGGCCGGCCTCATAGGTTATAAAGTAATGTAACCTTTAAGACTGTAGCCGTCGCCGCGCAGTTTGATCACTACAGCTTGTCCCGAAGAGGCTGCGAGCGCGTCGAGAAACTCCTCTTTGCTGCCGAACACTTGCAGGCAGGCTTGTCCGTCGGCGTCCCATATCTCGAACGTGTCGGCGCTGTTGACCTTCTCGGAGTCACTTGTGATCGTGCGCGC
>CALHWU010000030.1 GCA_938039795.1 uncultured Muribaculaceae bacterium | reverse complement strand
TGTATACCATAATCGCCGATCATTCAGGCATGAGTTATGACAAAGTAGCTCAGGACTCCGACCGCGACTACTGGATGACAGCTGAGGAGGCCCGTGAATACGGAATGATCGACGACGTGCTTGTAAAGGCAAAACATTAAGTGCCGGACAGTGATAGAGTTTATTCTGTCGGACAATTCATCATACGACAATAGATGGCTAAGAAAAACCAGATAAAATGCGCTTTCTGCGGTCGGCCGGCCGAAGCCACGGAGGTTCTCGTGCCGAGTCCGGTATCCGATACGCATATTTGCTCGGAATGCGTGGAACAGATCAACGAGGCTCTCGCACAATATCGTAAAGATGTTCTCGGGCAGTCACCGGCTAAAGCGAAGACCAGCGAACCCGAGTCGATGGAAAAAGTGCCCAAGCCAAAGGAGATATGTGCATTTCTCGACAGCTATGTCATAGGTCAGGACGCAGCAAAAAAGTATCTGTCGGTGGCGGTCTACAATCATTATAAGCGATTGGCCCAGCACAATGATGACGTCGATATAGAAAAAAGCAATATAATCCTTGTCGGTCCGACCGGCACAGGCAAAACGCTTCTCGCCAAGACCATAGCGCGGATGCTGGATGTGCCTTTCACAATTGTCGACGCTACGGTGCTTACAGAAGCCGGATATGTGGGCGAGGACATCGAGAGCCTGCTGACACGGCTGCTTCAGGCCGCCGACTACGATGTGGAGAAAGCCCAGAGGGGCATCGTATTCATCGACGAGATCGACAAGATAGCCCGGAAAGGCGACAATCCATCCATCACCCGCGACGTCAGCGGAGAGGGAGTGCAGCAAGGACTGCTGAAACTTCTTGAGGGATCGATAGTCAACGTGCCTCCACAGGGGGGGCGCAAACACCCGGAGCAGAAGATGATCCCGGTAGATACAAAGAATATTCTTTTTATCTGCGGCGGAGCGTTCGACGGAATCGAGCGCAAGATAGCCCAGCGCCTCAACACTCACGTGGTAGGGTATTCCAACAATGCGGCCCGAGGCAACATTAAGCGCGACAATTTCCTGCAGTATGTCGCCCCTCAGGATCTTAAATCGTTCGGGCTCATACCCGAGATAATAGGACGTCTTCCGATCCTGACACACCTCGAACCTCTTGACCGTGATGCTTTGCGACGGGTGCTCACCGAGCCTAAAAATGCCATTATAAGGCAATACGAGAAGCTCTTCGCTATGGACGGAGTGAAGCTTACTTTCCTTCCGGAAGCGCTTGATCTTATCGTGGACAAGGCTATCGAATACAAGCTCGGAGCACGTGGGCTTCGCTCGATTGTAGAGTCGATAATGACCGACGCAATGTTTGACGTGCCTTCGAGCGATCTGAAATCGTTTGAGGTAACGGCAGATTACGCCCTCGACAAGTTGCGTCAGGCCAATTTCGAGACAGCCGTATTCAAATAAAAGACTGAAACCGCTCCTCATTATAGTAGAACCACAACCAATTGTCAAAGCTACCGATATAACTCATAAATCTTCAAAATTCCTCCATGACCCAGCGAACCCTCCTCACTGAAGCCCTCAAGCATCATTTTGGCTTCGATACATTCAAAGGCAATCAGGAAGCGATCATGCAGAGCCTTCTTGATGGAAACGACACTTTTGTGCTGATGCCTACGGGCGGAGGCAAATCCCTGTGCTTTCAGTTGCCGTCGTTGCTTATGGAAGGAACAGCCATAGTGATATCTCCGCTCATAGCCCTGATGAAAAATCAGGTGGATGCCATGCGGAATTTCAGCGAGGAGGACGATGTGGCTCACTTCCTAAACTCGTCGCTCAACCGTGCGGCGATCGACAAGGTGAAGGCCGATGTCGTCTCAGGTAAGACCAAGCTTCTATATGTGGCTCCAGAATCACTGACCAAGGAGGAGAACATCGAGTTTCTGAAGACTGTGAAGATATCATTCTATGCAGTCGATGAAGCTCACTGTATTTCGGAATGGGGACATGATTTCCGTCCCGAGTATCGCCGGATACGTCCGATCATCAGCGAGATCGGCAAGCGTCCGGTGATAGCCCTCACGGCCACAGCCACCCCTAAGGTGCAGCACGACATCCAGAAAAATCTGGCAATGCTTGATGCCAAGGTGTTCAAATCATCGTTCAACAGAGAGAATCTCTATTACGAGATAAGACCCAAAACGTCGAATGTCGACCGCGACATCATAAAGTTCATAAAGAACAATGAGGGAAAGTCGGGCATAATATATTGTCTGAGCCGCAAGAAAGTGGAAGAACTGGCGGAGATGCTAAAAGTCAACAATATCAAAGCACTCCCTTACCATGCAGGCATGGACAGCCAGACACGCTCGGAGAATCAGGACGCCTTCCTGCTTGAAAAGGTGGATATCATAGTGGCCACGATAGCCTTCGGAATGGGTATTGACAAACCCGACGTCAGGTTTGTGATACATTACGACATGCCCAAGAGTCTTGAGGGTTATTATCAGGAGACCGGCAGAGCCGGCCGTGACGGAGGAGAAGGCCAGTGCATAACGTTTTACGCCGCGAAAGATCTTCAGAAAATGGAGAAGTTCATGCAGAACAAACCTCTTTCGGAGCAGACCATCGGAAAGCAGCTCCTTCTGGAAACGGCCGGGTATGCCGAATCGAGTCTCTGCCGGCGAAAATCGCTGCTGCATTATTTTGGCGAGGAGTATCCTAATGATAATTGCGGAAACTGTGACAATTGTCTAAATCCAAAGATAAAAGTGGAAGCAAAAGACGAATTGTGTGCCGTCATAGAGACTGTGTCGGCGCTTAAGGAAAAATTCAAAGCTGACCATATAGTTGACGTGATGCGTGGCAAACGCACGGCCGACGTAAGAAATCTCGGACATGACGAACTCGAAGTGTTCGGCTGTGCCGAAAAAACCGAACCTAAATTCCTGACGGCCGTTATCCGTCAGGCGATAATTGCTGGATATCTCGAACGCGACATAGAGAATTACGGACTGTTGAAACTGACCCCCAAGGCAAGGAAATTCGTGGATAATCCGGTATCGTTCAAGATAGTCGAGGACAGGGAATTCAACGAAGAGGAAGAGGCTGAGGTGCTTAAGAGCGGCGCCGGATGTGCTGCCGACCCCGAGCTGTATTCCATTCTGAAAGATCTCCGCAAGAAGATAGCCAGGCATTATTCCTTGCCTCCCTATGTCATTTTCCAGGATCCTTCGCTCGAAGCGATGGCAACCACATATCCCGTCACGGTGGAGGAGCTTGCCGGAATATCGGGAGTGGGTGCCGGCAAAGCACGCCGCTACGGCAAGGAGTTTGTCGACGTCATCCGCCGGCATGTGGAGGAGAACGAGATAGAGAGGCCGGAGGATCTGGTGGTGCGCAGCCTCGCCAACAAAAGCATGGTGAAAATATCCATAATCCATGCCATCGACCGCAAGATAGATCTTAACGAGATCGCAGATTCGAAGGGTATGGAGTTTGACGAACTGCTTGATGAGATCGAGGCAATAGTCAATTCCGGCACGAAGATCAATATCAACTATTATATAGATGAAATGCTCGACGAGGATCAGCAGGAAGAGATATTCGACTGGTTCAAACAGAGCGAGAGCGGCAGGCTTGAGGATGCATTCCGTGAGCTTGGCAGCGATTATTCGGAAGAAGAGATAAGGCTGATGCGCATAAAGTTCATCTCCGATATGGGTTATTGATCCCTGAAGCTGCTCATATACCCGTCGAAAGGCTATGGAAAAGATAGTAGATTATAAAGGCGTTGAACTGCACCGCAAGGAACTCATCGTACTGAAAAACGTTGATTTCACTCTTGAGGAAGGGGAGTTCGTATATCTTATAGGTAAAGTAGGCAGCGGTAAAAGCTCGCTGCTGAAATCGATGTATGCGGAGATACCTGTAGCCGCCGGAGAAGCCCGGGTGCTCGGATATGATCTGCGTGATCTGCGACGGCGCGATATCCCGATGCTTCGCCGTAAGATAGGCATTGTGTTTCAGGATTTTCAGCTACTGACCGACCGCAGCGTCTATGAGAATCTGCGGTTTGTGCTTGACGCGACAGGATGGACTGACCGTCAGGAAATCGACGGTCGCATCGAAAAAGTGCTTACCGAAGTAGGCATGCTCACCAAATCGTATAAGATGCCTCACGAGCTATCCGGTGGCGAACAGCAGCGGATAGTCATAGCACGCGCGCTCCTCAACCGCCCGCGCCTCATACTTGCCGATGAGCCGACCGGAAATCTTGATCCGGCGACAGGTGAACAGATAGTGAACCGGCTCCGCGAGATATCCCGCAAAGGCACCGCCGTGGTGATGGCCACTCACAATCTCGGCCTTGTCGAAGAGATGCCCGGACGTGTCCTGAAATGCGAACGCAAAGGGATAGCCGAATACGAATGATATCCGATAATCTCCGGTGTCGAAACTCAATCGTCAGAAAACGGCGGTGAGCTGACTCTGCAAGTGACAAACAATACGTTTGCCACTTGGTGTTTAGGGCTATTTTATGTAACTTTGCGCCCGAAAAAGGAGGCTAACGCCGCTTGAAAGAAAAAATCATATTAAAATTTTTACACATAGGATGAAAGTCATGAAGTTTGGCGGAACGTCAGTCGGTTCCGCCCAGCGAATGAAAGATGTAGTGAATCTGATCAGGGAGCGCGGCAAGAATATTGTCGTCCTCTCAGCAATGTCGGGTACCACCAACACTCTTGTAGAGATTTCCGACTATTTCTATAAGAAGAATCTCACCGGTGCGAAAGAGACTATCAATATGCTTGAGGCCAAATACCGCGCGACGGTAGATGAACTTTATTCGACCGAGGAATACCGCGAAAAGGCATGGACGGCAGTGCAGGAGTGTCTCGACTTCATCCGCTCGTTCAGCAAGCCGATTTTCACCCTTTTTGAAGAAAAAGAGATACTGGCACAGGGCGAACTTATGTCGACGGCACTGATGATCAACTATCTTCATGAATCGGGAGTCAATGCCGTGATGCTCCCTGCTCTCGATTTCATGCGTACGGATAAGAACGCCGAGCCCGATATGCAGTACATCACCGACAAGATCACTGCCATGCTTGAGGCCGCTCCGGATGCTGATCTTTACATTACCCAGGGCTACATCTGCAAGAACGCCTACGGAGAGACCGACAACCTCCAGCGCGGCGGAAGCGACTACACGGCCTCGCTGATCGGAGCCGCGGTCAAAGCCGAGGAGATCGAGATCTGGACAGACATCGACGGAATGCACAACAATGATCCGCGGTTTGTCGAGGGCACCCAGCCTGTCAGCGAGCTGCATTTCGAGGAAGCGGCCGAGCTCGCATATTTCGGGGCCAAGATACTGCACCCTACATGCGTTCTTCCGGCCAAGCTCAACAATATCCCGGTGCGTCTGCTTAACACCATGCAGCCACAGGCACATGGCACGCTTATCTATAATACCCGGCCTACACGCAAGATCAAAGCCATAGCCGCTAAAGACAATATCACGGCCATCAAGATCAAGAGCAGCCGCATGCTTCTGGCCTACGGTTTTCTGCGGAAAGTGTTCGAGATATTCGAGACACACCGCACATCGATCGACATGATCGTCACCTCGGAGGTAGGAGTCTCGGTCACCATCGACAATGAGCGGAATCTTCACCAGATCATAGAGGATCTCAAGAAATTCGGCACCGTGACCGTCGACAGCGACATGGTGATAATATGCGTCGTGGGCGATCTTGAGTGGCAGAACCGCGGTTTCGAGGCCGATGTCGTAAACGCTCTTCATGACATACCGGTGAGGATGATCTCCTATGGAGGCAGCAACTACAATATATCACTTCTGGTCAAGGCTTCTGACAAGGTGCGTGCCCTCAATCTCCTCAGTGAGCGTCTTTTCAAATAATGTGAACAGAAAGGATTTCAGATGAAAACTGTATTTCCGGTCGACCGGCTGCTCCAGGCATCGACACCGCTCTATTATTACGATATGGAACTGCTGGGGCTGACGCTCGACAAGATAAAGAAATCGGTCGGGAGATATGGCTATCATGTGCATTATGCCATGAAAGCCAATGTCAATCCTGCGGTTCTGAAGAGGATCAGCGAGGCCGGGCTCGGTGCTGACACCGTGAGCGGCGGAGAGATCCGGGCGGCTATTGATGCCGGGTTCCGCGCCGGTGACATCGTTTTTGCCGGTGTCGGCAAGACAGATGCCGAGATACTTCTCGGGCTGCATGCAGGGATCGGATGCTTCAATGTGGAGTCAAGGCAGGAACTTGAAGTCATCGAGGAGCTCGCTTTGAGAGAGGGCCTGACGGCACGGGTAGCTCTCCGCGTCAATCCCAATATCGACGCTCATACCCACCACTATATCACGACCGGACTGGAGGAGAATAAATTCGGGCTCGACATAAGCATGTTGCCGCAGCTGATAAAGAAATGCGTCGAATCTCCGGCGCTGCGTTTTACAGGGCTGCATTTCCATATTGGCTCGCAGATCACCGATATGGAGCCATACCGTCTGCTGTGCGGGCGTATCAATGCTCTGCAGGATGAACTCGGACAGAAAGGCATAGCTATTGAATCCATCAATGTCGGCGGAGGCCTCGGCATAGATTATGACCATCCCGACGAGCATCCTGTCGCTGACTTCGATGCATACTTCGATATTTTTCACGACAATCTCAAGCTGCGCGATGGCCAGCAGCTCCATTTCGAGCTCGGGCGTGCGGTCGTGGCCCAGTGCGGGTCGCTGATAACGCGTGTTGTCTACGTGAAGGATGGCGTGGGGAAACGGTTTGCGATCGTCGACGCCGGTATGACCGATCTGATCCGTCCGGCCCTTTACCAGGCCCATCATGCCATACAGAATCTTACCGGCGACGGGCGACCCGAGCTTAAATACGATGTGGTGGGGCCGATATGTGAGTCGAGCGATGTATTCGGCATGAACGAGACATTGCCTGAAGTGAGACGCGGCGATCTGCTGGCTCTCCGCTCGGCAGGAGCCTATGGAGAGGTCATGGCATCGCGATATAACCTCCGCGCTTTGCCTGGCTGTATGATATAAATTCCGTTACAGATACATCAAAGGCCTGCAGCGTCGGTTGCCCGACAAGCCGCAGGCCTTTTACTTTGTATCAGCGGAGAGACTGTTTCAATCACGATCGATAAACCGCCGCAAAAGGCCTTCGTAGGCATCGATACGGCGGTCGCGCAGGAAGGGCCACCATCGGCGCACCCTTTCGCTTCGGTCAAGATCGATGCCTATGATCTTCTCGCATTCGCTGTCGGTGGGAGCCTCGAAGAGCAGTTCGCCCTGCGGGCCTGCCACGAAGCTGCTACCCCAGAACTGGATGCCTCCGGTAGTTCCCGACGGATCGGGCTCATGACCTACACGATTGACCGTAACCACATGAAGCCCGTTGGCCACTGCGTGTCCCCGCTGAACGGTCATCCAGGCCTCTCGCTGACGCTGCTTCTCTTCAGGCGTGTCGGATGATTCCCAACCTATGGCGGTAGGGTAAATCAACAATTCCGCTCCTGCAAGAGCCATAAGACGCGCCGCCTCAGGGAACCACTGATCCCAGCATACAAGTACGCCGAGACGTCCCAGTGAAGTGTCGACAGGCTTGAATCCTATATCGCCGGGCGTGAAATAGAATTTCTCATAGTAGGCAGGATCGTCGGGGATATGCATCTTGCGGTATCGTCCCGCCTCAGAGCCGTCAGTGTCAAAAACTACTGCTGTGTTGTGGCACAGCCCAGGAGCCCTCCGCTCAAAGAGGGATACGACCAGCACTATATGGTAGGCCTTAGCAAGCCGGGAATAGAATCCGTAAATTTCATCACCCTGTTCAAGACCCGCTGCAAGATCGAAGCAATCCACATTCTCCGTCTGGCAGAAATAAGGAGTGTCGTGCAGCTCCTGATTGATGATCAGATCAGCTCCCTGGGAAGCGAGCCTGCCGATCGCGTCGGCAAGTCTTTTGCGGTTGTCGGCAATATCGGCGGTTTTGGCCTGTTGAATAATTCCTATATTGAGTGTATGAGACATAAATCGAGTAGTTGGTTAAAAAATGAAACGGTATCCGGTCACTTATCGTGACCGATTAACATTTCGCGCGGGAATTGCATCGTGGCGCAATGGAGTGAGCCATGCTGTTCGACAAGGGCCCTGCAGTCGACTGTCAGTACGGCGCGGGAATAGACCTTCTCAAGTTTCCGGGCTGCCTCCTTGTCGAGATCCGGCTGATTGTATGTCGGCATGATTACGGCTTCCGGCGTGACCAGATAATTGCAGTATGTAGCTGGAAGGGGAGCGCCGTCGTCATCTTTCATCTGGCGCGGCAACGGAAGTTCGACAAGAACATACGGCTGTCCGGCGGCAGTAAGAAATGTCGACAGCTGTTCACGCATGGCTACAAGGCCGTCGTGTTGCTCTCCCGGCACGGTGCCGGCGCCGCAATAGACAATGGTGTCGGATGAAGCGAGGCGTGCGAGGGTATCTATATGGCTGTCGGTATCGTCGCCGTCAAGACCGCCGTGATCAAGCCACAGAACCCTTTCAGCGCCGAGCTTCATGCACAGGGCGCGCTCGATCATGACCCTGTCGAGATCGCCGTTGCGGTTGGGAGAGAGCAGGCAGCGCGAGGTGGTGAGTACAGTCCCTCTTCCATCGCTCTCTATCGAACCGCCCTCAAGCACGAAACCGAGCTGGTTTTCGTAGTTTCCAGAGATAATTCCCGAATCAAACAGTGCTGATGTAACCAGATTGTCATGGTCAGCCGCGAACTTCAGCCCCCAGCCGTTGAATTTGAAATCACAGGCAGTCCATCTGTCGGATTCCCTTACGGTGATCTGCCCGTAGTCGCGAGTCCAGGTGTCGTTGGTCAGATAGTTGAAAGGTATTGTATGTTCAGCCACTTCAGGAGCCAGTGAGCTTGTGATGTGTTTCGCTTCCGGATGAATGATCAGCATCGGAATCCGCAGCGATGCAATAGCCGATGCGATCTCACGGTAGCACATGTCGACGCGCCTGAGCATCGGCTGCCAATCGGTCGCTTCATGAGGCCATGCCAGCAGTATGGCGGGTGGGTAGGCGCCTTCGGCAGGGAGAGCCCTTTTAATGGCGCGATCAGAAGTTGTCATCCTCATTGTCACTGAGAGTCTGCCAGACATCATCCTGCGAGCTAAGGATCTCCTCGCAATAATCCCTGAAACCGTTTTTTTCCGAACTGCCTACCATATGACACCATTCGCGGTAAGCTTCATGGAGATCCCTGTCTTCATGGATGTTTTTCTTGAATTCCGACTCGGCGATGTCAATACTTCCATACTGACGGAGGTAGTCGTCGAACATTCCGGTGATTTCGTTCATGTGTCTTAAACGTAAAAGTGTAGCAATGACTGCTGTTTGAAGGGTAACAGGAAAACGATAATATCGTTGTCTGTGCGAAATGATTTTCAAATTTAGGACTTTATACAGACATAAGCAAATATCTTGGTTCAAAAATGAAATAACGGGAGTGGAAAAGAGAGGTTGTAGAAAAGCTATGTGAGATCAGCTCCGGAATGCCATAGAAGCAGTATTTCTCAAACTGTCTCAGAAATGAATAAACCCATGGCTGAGGCATTATCTCTCCGGATTTTTAATTCTCAGAGCCCCGTTTTTGAGGCGTTATTTATAATAATACGCGATTCGTCGGGAGGGGAGTGGTAGCTAATGTTTTCATAATGCGGTTAAATTTAGAGAAATACACAATAATTAACCGGTTCTGAATGATACGGCCCGCTATCGAGATTGTTATATAATTGTAAGTGTATAAAGGATCGTAATTACAATGTCAGTAAAAAAATCATTGAGTGATTTGCAAAACCGAACAAATTGGATGCAAATTCAACAATGCAATTTGCAAAATGAACACGCAAACTACAGAATTTAAGATTTCGTAGGGTTTACAAAAGCAAATTGGAAAGTAGTTCTCAAATCAGATGGCATCGGGTTCGGATTCCTGAATTTTATCAAAGCGTTTACAAATTTAACCAATAGAGGGATCTGATAGAGTTAACATAGGTTTAACGACAGGCCATATGGGTTGTGTATCAGCTATATTATGTTAACAATATAAATCTTCACTATAGATATTTTGCGAAAAACGCTTGAAGTGATCGTCTTTCCTATGTATTAATAAGTTTAATATATTGGTTATTAACATACTATGGTGTATTTGTTTAAGTGTTGCTATAACTATTTGCAAGGGGTTAGGAAGAATTTACAATGTAATTGTAAACTCAGTTTACAAACTACCACTTGATCTAAAATTTAATTTGCAAAATACAAATACTATGATTACATTTGCATTGTAAAACAAATGCAAATATGAACGAATATGGACATCGTTGCAAGACTAAACTCTTTCATTAATCAGCTCGGAATGCCGGTCACCCAGATTGCTGACAGTTGCGGCATTCCCCGTCCTTCAATGACGCAGTTGCTAAAAGGACGCAACCAGAAGATCAGCGACGATGTTTTGCGTAAGCTTCATGCGCGTTTCCCCCGTCTCAACATCCTGTGGTTGCTTTGTGGCGAAGGTGATATGCTTCTGAATGAAAATATTGAAACCTCAGAGCCTCAGATAACGGCCGTCAAGGTGTCATCGTTCGTTCAACCATCTGAACAGCAACAGTCTCAGCAGACCATAGATTTCGGAAGTGCCGTAAATCAGGTTGCGTCGTCCAAGCCTGATACTGTCGATGAGGCCTTGCAGACCGATACTTTTGTATCGGGGCGTACGGTAAACGATGAAGATCCAGCACCCTACATAACGGCAGGGGCTGTCAAGGACAATTCCTCAAAAAAGACAATCTCCTTTGCCCCTGATAGTGGAGGAAAGAAGATTGTCAATATCATTATTTATTACAGCGACAACCGCTTTGAATCCTTTGTGCCCAAAGAGCAGCGCTGAACCCTGTTCAGGCCTTCATATCATCCCTACGAGATCGCTGACATTGTCAACTCCATGGCGCTGGCAGTAGTCGTGGATGTAATCTATGACCTTTACTGTCGTCTGAGGATCTATGAAGTTGGCTGTGCCGATCTCCACTGCCGATGCCCCCGCAAGGATAAATTCAAGGGCGTCGCGGCCGTCGATAATCCCTCCGAGACCTATTACCGGAATCTTCACGGCTTTTGCCGTCTGCCAGACCATTCTTACCGCCACGGGCCTTACGGCAGGGCCTGAAAGGCCGCCGGTGACAGTGGATAGGCAGGGCCGCTGCCGCTCTACATCCACGGCCATTCCCATGAGGGTATTTATAAGCGATACGGCGTCGGCTCCTTCCGCTTCCACTGCGCGTGCTATTTCAGTTATATCTGTCACGTTTGGCGACAGTTTCACTATGACGACGCCGGGGAATGAAGCACGAACGGCACGTGTGACCGCTGCTGCTCCCGAGGTAGTGGTGCCGAATGCCATTCCGCCCTGTTTTACGTTGGGGCAGGAAATGTTTATCTCTACAGCCTTTATATCGGTGCGCTCCGCAATCCTCCGGCATACCTCCGCATAATCTTCCGGCGAAGCGCCGGAAACGTTTACGATTATCTCGCTCCCGGTCGACTTGATCCTCGGATAAATATGCTCGATCATGTAGTCTATGCCCTTGTTCTGAAGGCCTACGGCATTGAGCATTCCTGATGGTGTCTCGGCCATGCGCGGATAGGGGTTGCCTTCACGGGCATGCAGTGTAGTGCCTTTGATAATGAACCCACCGAGACGGTCGAGATCAATAAAGTCGGAGAACTCTTCGCCATAACCGAAGGTTCCCGAAGCTGTGAGCACCGGATTTTTCAGCGTCAGCGAGCCGATGCGTGTGGTCAAGTCTACTGCCATGTCAGTTGTTTTATGTTGAATACAGGGCCTTCTGTGCATACGCAGACATTGCCTCTGACTGTGTTTTCCACGCAGCAGAGGCATGCTCCGAGGCCGCAGGCCATCATGTTTTCGAGCGAAACTTCGCAATCCACCTCTCTTTCACGAGCGATCGCGGCCACAGCTTTCATCATCGGAGCCGGCCCGCAGCAGTAAATGCGGCTTATGCCCGGATCATGCATCACCGGATGCTGTGTGACTACGCCATGAACTCCGGCCGAACCGTCATCTGTCGACAGGTGTACCTTTCCGAAGCGTGCGAATTCATCAAGTTCGAGCAGATCGGCACGGCTGCGTGCTCCGAGCAGAAATTCCGGTTCGTGCCCGCTCTCTGCAAGAGCCTGTCCGAGGAACAGCAGCGGGGCCACACCCACGCCTCCGCCAACAAGCAGCGGGCGTCGCATGTCACCCTCGGCCGACGGGATGGAAAAACCGTTGCCAAGCGGGAGGATGATGTTGAGATGTTCTCCTGCCTTTAGGCTGCATAGCCTTGACGTGCCTTCTCCTGCGTTCCTTACCAGCAGCCACAGGGTGTTGTCGCTGCGGTCGATGAAATTGACGGATATCGGACGGCGCAGGAAAGTGTGCGGAGCATCCGGCACGGCCACCTGTACGAACTGGCCCGGCATGGCCGGAGTCACCTCCGAACCGTCAGCAGGGGTCAGTTTCAGCAACGCATAAGTTTCCGACAACCTTGTGCTGGATTTGATCGTGAAATCTGTGATTGTTTTTTTTACCATCTATCTTTATGGTTTTGGATTGATGCCTATTGTGCAAAATTAGATAAAAAACATGAAACAATTAGTTTTTTTAGCCGTTGAATTATATATGATGGTTATCCGTACACTACATTCGTTTTTATTCCGGCTCATTGCTGTTGCCGGTCTGCTCCTCACTTCATGTCTCACGGCATACGCTGACTTCTGGGAACCCGACTCGCTCGGCGAGGGATTCGAAAGGCATTATGCCGTCGGGCCCGACGATTATGCCGGAAAGGTGAGATGCGCGGTGGTCAGATACAACGGCGGTGACAATAAGTCGCGCCGCGGCGTCCTGTATATCCATGGCTTTAACGATTATTTCTTTCAGAAGGAGATGGCCGAGCGGTTCAGCGAGCACGGCTATCGCTTCTACGCAGTCGATCTCCGTCGTTATGGCCGCTCTCTCATTCCCGGGCAGAAGCCGTTTCTTGTAAGAAAAATCAGCGAATATTATGCCGATGTGGACTCGGCATTGAATCTGATGGCGGCGGATGGTATCGACAGTATTGCTCTGATGGGGCATTCGACAGGCGGCCTTGTCGCATCATGCTACATGGAGCATGATCCCCGGAGGTCAATCCGGGCGCTGATTCTCAACAGTCCGTTTCTTCAGTGGAATCTGCCGCTACCTCTGAAGATGTTGATTCCGGCGGTGGCCGGTCTGGGATGGTTCTTCCCTGATCTCACGATCCCTCAGGGCGGAACGGTCTACAGTGAGAGTCTCGATGCCGCGTGGCATGGAGAGTGGCACTTCAACCGTGCATGGAAGCTTCATGATTCGTCGGATGTCGATGCGGGATGGATCAGGGCCATCGAACGGGCCCAGCTGAGCCTGAGGCGTCATCCGTATGCCATCAATGTGCCTGTGCTTCTCATGTTTTCGGCTAAAAGCTATAAAGGTGACAAATGGTCGCCGGAAGCACAACGGGCCGACGCTGTGCTCGATGTGTCGGACATCAAGCGCATCGGCATGCGACTCGGCCGCCATGTCACTCCGCTGGAAGTAGAAGGGGGTATGCACGACCTGGTGCTGTCGGCCCCGGATGTCAGATACCCGCTGTATACAAAAATATTTGAATGGCTCGACGTCAATATGTGAACTGAATCCCAGGTTCAGGTGTTGTAATGATACATTCACAACAACCATATTAATTCAAATCAATGAAAATGCCTACATACGTTCAGCCTAAACTGCCTTATGCGCCCGACGAACTGGCGCCGGCCATCTCGCAGGAGACTGTGGATTTCCATTACGGAAAGCATGAGAAAGCATATATCGACAATCTCAACCGCCTTATCGAAGGTACTGAATATGCCGACATGGAGCTGGAGGATATCATCCGCAGCGCAAGCGGACCGCTTTTCAACAACGCTTCGCAGGCCTGGAACCATATATTCTACTTCTTCACTTTCTCGCCCGACGGCGGAGGAGAACCCGACGGTGATCTCCGCAAGGCTATCGACGGCCAGTTCGGATCGTTCGATAAGTTCAAGGAGGATTTTGTAGGAGCGGGAGTGTCGCTCTTCGGTTCGGGATGGGTATGGCTGTCGAAGGATAACGACGGGAAACTGTTCATTACCCAGACCTCGAATGCAGGCAATCCGCTGACCGACGGCCTGACGCCGCTTCTCACATTCGATGTATGGGAACACGCTTACTATCTCGACTACCAGAACCGGCGTGCCGACGCTCTGAAAGCGCTGTGGGACATTGTCGACTGGGACGTCGTCAGTTCGCGTTACTGACAAAAAGCAAGCACAAGACAAAGCATAATGTGATGAATGGAAGGGGAGGTACCTGTGAAGGCGCCTCTCTTTTTCTTTTAAGCATGATACAGACGGCTCCGCGGTGTTGTCATTCCACTGCGGAGCCGTTCAGGTTGTCAGTCGTTTTTGTAAGCTGAAGAGCTGAGGT
>CALHWU010000029.1 GCA_938039795.1 uncultured Muribaculaceae bacterium | reverse complement strand
CCTGCCACAGTACGACGTGAACGCCAAGGGCATCACGGGCGACAAGGTCGTCCACGGCGACGACGTGACCACGCCGGCCAACCCCTATGCCGTGCGCAATCCGAACACTGGCACGCGTGAGTCGCTGGCTGGTGACCCGTATAACTACGACATCAAGAACGTGTGGGGTTACACCTACGACGCGACCCGTACCGGCACCGAGGGCGTCGGCTACGTGAGTGCCGAGATGAGCGCCAACGGCAAGCTCGTCCTCAAGGTCTGGTACCGCGCCGTCGAGAACGGCACGACCTTCTTCGTCCAGAACTGGTACGTGCCCGTTGACTCGCAGGGCAAGAAGCTCACGCCGCTCAAGGCCGGCGACACCATCACGGTAGACAACCTTTTCTCGGAAAGCGACTTCGTCGACATCCAGGGAACATCTAAAGGTAAAGGCTACCAGGGCGTGGTGAAGCGCCATGGCTTCGGCGGTGTAGGCCAGAGCACTCATGGCCAGCACAACCGTCTGCGTGCTCCCGGTTCGGTGGGCGCCTGCTCTTATCCCGCAAAGGTGTTCAAGGGCATGCGTATGGCCGGCCAGATGGGCAATGAGAACGTGACTGTGCAGAACCTCCAGGTGCTGCGCGTGATGCCGGAGCACAATCTGCTTCTGATCAAGGGTTCGATACCCGGATGTAAAGGTTCAATCGTAATAATTGAGAAATAATGGAACTCGCTATATACAATATCAAAGGTGAGGACACCGGCCGCAAGGCGGAGCTCAACGACGCCGTATTCGCTATCGACGCCAACGAGCATTCGGTATACCTCGACGTGAAGCAGTATCTGGCCAACCAGCGTCAGGGCACACACAAGTCGAAGGAGCGCAGCGAGGTTTCGGGCTCGACCCGCAAGCTCCACAAGCAGAAGGGCGGCGGCGGCGCACGTATCGGCGACATCAACTCGCCCGTACTCGTGGGCGGCGGCCGTGTTTTCGGCCCGCGTCCCCGCGACTACCGCTTCAAGCTCAACAAGAAGGTGAAGCAGCTCGCCCGCCGCAGCGCCTGGACCTACAAGGTGCAGGACGGTCAGGTGAAAGTGGTGGAAAACTTCACTTTCGAGGCTCCGAAGACTAAAGATTTTATAAATTTTGCTAAAAATCTTGAAGCCGAGGGCAAAAAGGTGCTTGTCATTTTAGCAGACAATAATAAAAACGTATATTTGTCGGCTCGAAACGTTCCGGGTGCCTGCATCATGCGCGCTGCGGACGTCAACACTTATGCGATAATGAACAGCAATGCCATCCTCCTGACGGAAGGTGGCCTTGAGGTCATAAACAATCTTTGACAAATAAGCAACTCGAAATGGACATAACGATAACCCCCATAGTCACCGAAAAGGCGACGAAGCTGACGGAGAAGCTCAACCGCTACACCTTCCGCGTGTCGCCCCAGGCCAACAAGGCCGAGATCAAGAGCCTTGTGGAGAAGCTTTACGGCGTCAAGGTTGTGAGCGTCAACACTGCAGTGGTGCGCGGCAAGAACAAGAGCCGCTGGACCAAGAGCGGCCTTCTCCGCGGCAAGAGCAACTCGTACAAGAAGGCTTTCATCACTGTAGGCGAAGGCCAGACGATAGACTTTTACAGCAACATATAAATAAGAGATGGCAGTAAGAAAATTCAAGCCCACAACACCGGGGCAGAGACACAAGGTTATTGGCGTGTTTAAAGGTACGATCACTGCTACTACGCCAGAAAAATCTCTTACAGTCGGCAAAAAATCCTCGGGCGGCCGCAACGCCGAGGGACACCTCACCAACCGTTACCTGGGTGGGGGTCACAAGAGGAAATACCGCATCATCGACTTCAAGAGAAACAAAGACGGTGTGCCTGCCGTGGTAAAGTCGATAGAGTATGACCCCAACAGGTCGGCGCGCATCGCGCTGCTCTACTACGTCGACGGAGCCAAGGCATACATCATTGCACCCAACGGCCTGGAAGTAGGCGCCAAGGTGATGAGCGGAGCTGAAGCAGCTCCCGAGGTAGGCAATTCGCTTCCTCTGAAAAACATCCCTGTCGGTACCCTCATCCACTGCATCGAGCTCCGCCCCGGACAGGGCGCGTTCATGGCTCGTTCGGCCGGCACATTCGCGCAGCTTATCTCGCGCGAGGGCGACTATGCTATAATCAAATTACCTTCGGGCGAGACCCGCAAGATCCTGGCCGCATGCAAGGCTACGGTAGGCGTCGTGGGCAACAGCGAGCACTCGCTGGAGCGCAGCGGCAAAGCCGGACGCTCACGCTGGCTGGGCCGCCGTCCGCGCAACCGCGGCGTCGTGATGAACCCTGTCGACCACCCGATGGGCGGCGGCGAGGGACGCGCTTCGGGCGGACACCCGCGTTCGCGCAAGGGTCTCTACAGCAAGGGTCTGAAGACACGTGCACCGAAGAAGGCCTCTTCGAAGTACATTATTGAAAGAAGAAAAAAGTAATCTGATTAAGTAGAAGCAAATATGAGTCGTTCGTTAAAGAAAGGGCCGTATATCAGCGTGAAGCTGGAGAAGAAGGTGACCGCGATGGAAGAGAGCGGCAAGAAGTCGGTGATCAAGACATGGAGCCGCGCTTCGATGATCGCTCCCGAGTTCGTAGGCCATACGTTTGCGGTTCACAACGGCAACAAGTTCATCCCCGTCTACGTGACCGAGAACATGGTAGGCCACAAGCTGGGAGAATTCGCTCCGACACGCAACTTCCGCGGCCACGGCGGCAACAAGAAGTGATAGCGGAGCGCCGACATTAACAAGAAAAAAGAAAGAAAAATACAAATGGGTGTAAGAAAAAGAAATACTGCCGAAAGGATCAAGGCCGAGCGCAAGGAGATCGCCTTCGCTAAGCTGACCAATATCCCTTCGTCGCCGCGCAAGATGCGTCTTGTGGCGGATATGGTGCGCGGTGTGGAAGTGTACCGTGCGCTGGGCATCCTGAAGTTCTCCAACAAGGAGGCCGCTGCCAAGCTCGAGAAGCTGCTGCGGAGCGCTATCGCCAACTGGGAAGCCAAGAATGAGAGAAAGGCCGAGAACGGCGAGCTGTGTGTGAGCACCATCTACGTTAACTGCGCTCCGATGCTGAAGCGTCTGCGTCCGGCTCCCCAGGGCCGCGGTTACCGTATCCGCAAGCGTGCCAACCACGTGACTCTCATAGTTGACACAATCGAAAACGCTAAAAAGAAAGCATAAGGCATGGGACAGAAAGTAAATCCTGTTAGCAATCGTCTGGGAATCATCCGCGGTTGGGACTCCAACTGGTATGACGTCAAGAAACTGCCCGACAATATCCTTGAGGATTCGAAGCTGCGCAAGTATCTCAACGTCCGCCTTGCCAAGTGCAGCGTGTCGCGCATCGTCATCGAGCGCACTCTCAAGCTTATCACCATCACGGTGTGCACCTCGCGTCCGGGCCTGATCATAGGCAAGGGCGGCCAGGAGGTCGACAAGCTTAAGGAAGAGCTCAAGAAGATCACCGACAAGGATGTGCAGATCAATATTTTCGAAGTGAAGCGTCCGGATCTCGACGCCCAGATCGTGGCAAGCACGATCGCGCGCCAGATCGAGGGCAAGATCGCCTACCGCCGTGCTGTCAAGATGGCCATCGCCTCTACGATGCGCAGCGGCGCCGAGGGCATCAAGGTGCAGATCAGCGGCCGTCTGAACGGCGCCGAGATCGCGCGCTCCGAGATGTTCAAGGAGGGCCGTACGCCTCTCCACACACTGCGTGCCGACATCGACTACGCTCTTGTGGAGGCCCACACCAAGGTGGGTGTGATCGGCGTCAAGGTGTGGATCTGCCGTGGCGAGGTCTATGGCAAGAAAGATCTGGCTCCTTCATTCACTGCTCAGAGCAAAGAGAGCCGTCCGGGCCAGGGCGCTCCCCGTCGCGACCGCGGCGGCCGCGGATTCCGCGGCGGTAAGGGCGGCGCAGGCAACCGTTAAACCAACTCATAGTAAAAGAAGATGTTACAACCCAAGAAAACAAAATTCCGCCGCGCGCAGAAAGGCCGCATGAAGGGCATCGCTCAGCGTGGCAACCAGTTGGCCTTCGGTTCGTTTGGCATTAAGACTCTTGAGTCGAAGTGGATCACGGGCCGTCAGATCGAGGCTGCCCGTGTGGCCGTGACCCGCTACATGCAGCGTCAGGGCCAGATATGGATCCGCATTTTCCCCGACAAGCCTATCACCAAGAAGCCTGCCGAGGTGCGAATGGGTAAAGGTAAAGGTTCGCCCGAAGGCTTCGTGGCTCCTGTGACTCCCGGCCGCATGCTCATCGAGGTGGAGGGCGTCAGCTACGACATCGCGAAGGAGGCTCTGCGCCTTGCAGCCCAGAAGCTTCCGGTGATAACGAAGTTTGTGGTACGTCGTGACTATGATCCGACTCAAAACGTGTAAGCGATTATGAAAAAAGTAGAGATAAAAGAGCTGAGCACGCAGGACCTCAAGGAGCGTCTGGAAGTGATGGAGCATGAATATGCGCAGCTGAAGATCAATCATTCGGTATCTCCGATTGACAATCCCGCTCAGATACGCCGCGACCGCCGCATGATAGCCCGCGTGAAGACAGAGTTGCGCCAGCGTGAGCTCAACAACAAATAAACAGCGCTGAGGAAACTATGGAAGAAAGAAATTTACGTAAGGAACGCATAGGCGTTGTGTCGAGCAACAAGGGCGACAAGACGATCACTGTGACCGTGAAGTGGAAGGAGAAACACCCCATCTACGGCAAGTTTGTCAACAAGACCAAGAAGTATCACGCCCACGACGAGAACAACGAGTGCTCTGTAGGCGACACCGTAAGACTGATGGAGACGCGCCCCCTGAGCAAGACCAAGAGATGGAGATTAGTAGAAATCATCGAAAAAGTTAAGTAAGCATCATGATACAGACAGAAAGCCGATTGACTGTAGCCGACAACAGCGGCGCCAAGGAGGCCCTGTGCATCCACGTGCTGGGTGGCACCGGCCGCCGCTACGCCACAGTGGGCGACATCATCGTGGTGTCGGTCAAGAGCGTGATCCCTTCGTCGGACGTGAAGAAGGGCACGGTGTCGAAGGCCGTGGTGGTACGCACCAAGAAGGAGATCCGCAGACAGGACGGAAGCTATATCCGCTTCGACGACAATGCCTGCGTGCTTCTCAACAATGCCGGCGAACTGCGCGGCACCCGTATCTTCGGTCCGGTGGCCCGCGAACTCCGCGCCACCAACATGAAGATCGTGTCGCTGGCTCCGGAAGTGTTATAATCCCCGTGAAAGTACAACAGAGACAATGAACAAGATTAATATCAAGAAGGGCGACACAGTCTACGTGCTTGCGGGCGACGACCGCGGCAAGACGGGCCGCGTGCTGAAGGTCGATACGGCCAAGCAGCGTGCCATCGTGGAGGGCGTGAATGTCGTCACGAAGGCAACCAAGCCCAGCGCCAAGCATCCGCAGGGCGGATTAGTGAAGATGGAGGCTCCGGTACACGTTTCGAATCTGAGCCTGATTGACCCCAAGAGCGGCAAGCCTACCCGCGTCTACCGCAAGAAGGACGCAGAGGGACACGCCGTACGTTACGCACAAAAGTCAGGAGAGGAGATTAAGTGATGAGCACAACGACACTGAAAAACGACTATAAGGAGCGCATAGTGCCTGCTCTTGAGAAGCAGTTCAACTATACAAGCGTCATGCAGGTGCCCCGTCTGAAGAAGATTGTGATCAATCAGGGTCTGGGCGACGCCACTCAGGACAAGAAGATCATCGAGACCGCTATCCGCGAGCTGACCGACATCACCGGCCAGAAGGCTGTGGCCACTCTCTCGCGCAAGGATATCTCCAACTTCAAGCTTCGCAAGAAGATGCCCATCGGCGTGATGGTGACTCTTCGCCGCGACAAGATGTATGAGTTCCTGGAGCGTCTGATCCGCGTGGCTCTGCCTCGTATCCGCGACTTCAAGGGTATCGAGGGCAAGCTCGACGGCCGTGGCAACTACACTCTGGGCATCACCGAGCAGATCATCTTCCCGGAGATCAACATCGACAATATCAGCAAGCTGATGGGCATGAACATCACTTTCGTGACCTCGGCCGACACCGACGAAGAGGGCTACGCTCTGCTCAAGGAGTTCGGTCTGCCCTTTAAGAATGCTAAAAAGTAAACAACAAGCAGACTATAAGAAATGGCAAAAGAATCAATGAAAGCCCGCGAGGTGAAGAGAGACAAGCTCGTGGCCAAGTATGCCGCCAAGCACGATGCCCTGAAGGCAGCCGGCGACTATGAGGGCCTGCAGCTTCTGCCGAAAAACGCCTCGAAGGTGCGCATGCACAACCGCTGCACCATCACAGGCCGTCCGAAAGGCTACATGCGCCAGTTCGGACTGTCGAGAATACAGTTCCGCGAGATGGCCTCGCAGGGTCTGATTCCGGGTGTAAAGAAGGCAAGCTGGTAAACATATGCTGCGCGGGACGCCCTGCCATAGTGCCGTCGACGGCACGGCGGAGGCGGCTCTCCGGAATGAAAACCGACGAGTATTAAATATTGTTCGGCCTGTCCGAATCAATTTAAACAATATCAAAAAATGACTGATCCAATAGCAGATTATCTGACAAGATTGAGGAATGCCATCAAGGCCAACCACCGCGTGGTGGAGATCCCTGCCTCAAACTTGAAAAAAGAAATCACCAAGATTCTTTTTGAACAAGGCTATATTCTTAACTATAAGTTTATAGACGGTGAGACCCCGGCAGGCGTGATAAAGATCGCGCTGAAGTATGATCCGGTTGACAAGGTCAACGCGATAAAGGACCTCAAGAGGGTATCGCGTCCGGGTCTGCGCCAGTATACTGGCTACAAGGACATGCCCCGCGTGCTCAACGGACTGGGTATCGCCATACTGTCGACTTCGCAGGGCGTGATGACCAACAAGAAGGCCAAAGACCTTAAGGTCGGAGGCGAAGTGCTGTGTTACGTTTATTAATGGAGGAGGATAGATTATGTCAAGAATAGGTAAGGCTCCCATAGCAATCCCTGCCGGCGTGACCGTGAAAGTGTCCGGCGACGTGGTGACCGTCAAGGGTCCCAAGGGCGAACTCAGCCAGAAGATCAATCCCGAACTCCAGATCACGGTCGAGGACGGACATCTTACTCTGACCCGTCCGAGCGACGACCGCGAACATCGTGCGCAGCACGGTCTTTACCGTGCTCTTATCCACAACATGGTGGTGGGAGTGTCGGAAGGCTACCGCAAGGAGATGGAACTGGTGGGTGTGGGCTACCGTGCTGCGGCTACGGGCCAGGTGCTCGAGCTGTCGCTGGGTTACTCCCACGCCATCTATATAAAGCTTCCGCCGGAGGTCAAAGTAGAGGCCAAGAGCGAGCGTAACAAGAATCCGCTGATCATCCTGGAGAGCGACGACAAGCAGCTCCTGGGTCAGGTCTGCGCCAAGATCCGCTCGCTGCGCAAGCCGGAGCCCTATAAGGGCAAGGGTATCAAGTTTGTCGGTGAGGTTATCCGCCGCAAGTCGGGTAAGTCGGCAAGCGCCAAGTAAACTCTAAAAGCATACTACAATGATCTCCAAGAAAGACAGAAGAAATAAAATCAAGGCCCGTATCCGTGGCAAGATTTCGGGCACTGCCGCGCGTCCCCGCATGTCGGTGTTCCGCAGCAACAAGCAGATTTACGTGCAGCTGATCGATGATCTTCAGGGCAAGACTCTTGCCTCGACTTCGTCGAAGGGCATCGAGGGCGGCACAAAGTGTGAAATCGCCGCGAAGGTGGGCCAGGCTATCGCCAGCAAGGCTCAGGCCGCAGGTATCACGGAGGTGGTGTTCGACCGCAACGGATATCTGTTCCACGGCAGGGTAAAATCATTGGCCGACGCAGCTCGCGAGGGCGGTCTTAAATTTTAAGCATCATGGTAAAGAATAGCAATAAAGTAAAGTCGACAAACGATCTTGACCTGAAGGATCGCCTTGTGGCCATCAACCGTGTGACCAAGGTGACCAAGGGCGGCCGCACGTTCACTTTCGCCGCCATCGTAGTGGTAGGCGACGAAAAGGGCGTCGTAGGCGTGGGCCTGGGTAAAGCCAACGAGGTGACTGCCGCGATCGCCAAGGGCGTCGAGGCTGCGAAGAAGAATCTTATCAAGGTGCCTGTCCACAAGGGTACGATCCCTCACGAGCAGGAAGCCAAGTTCGGCGGCTCGCGTGTGATCCTCAAGCCTGCATCGGAAGGTACGGGCGTGAAGGCCGGCGGCGCCATGCGTGCCGTGCTGGAGAGCGTGGGCATCTCCGACGTGCTTGCCAAGAGCAAGGGCTCTTCCAACCCCCACAATCTCGTTAAGGCCACTCTGGCCGCTCTGGGCGAGATGCGCAGCCCGGCCGATGTGGCCCGCGTCCGCGGTATCTCGATGGAACAGGTGTTTAACGGTTAAATAAGTCTCATTACTGAAATGGCACAGATAAAGATTACGCAGGTCAAGAGCCGCATCGGCGCTCCGGCAGTGCAGAAGCGCACTCTCGATGCCCTCGGCCTGAAGAAGATGAATCACACGGTGGTGAAAGAAGACACTCCGTCGGTGATGGGAATGGTTAACAAAGTACGTCACCTCGTGAGTGTGACCAACGCTTAAAACTGACAATTAGACATGGAACTGAATAATCTGCGTCCGGCAGTAGGGTCTGTGACCCGCAAGACGCGCATAGGCCGCGGCCAGGGTTCGGGCAAAGGCGGCACATCAACCCGCGGCCACAAGGGCGCCAAGTCGCGCTCGGGCTACAAGCGCAAGATCGGCTTCGAAGGCGGTCAGATGCCTCTGCAGCGTCGTCTGCCGAAGTTTGGCTTCAAGAATATCAACCGTGTGGAGTACAAGGCCATCAATATCGGCACGCTCGACGAGCTGGCCGCAGCCAAGGGTCTTGAGAAGATCGGCATCGAGGAGATGCGTCAGGCAGGCTATATCAACCGCAACCAGCTCGTGAAGGTGCTGGGCGACGGCAAGCTTCAGCGCGCTCTCCAGGTTGAGGCCAACGCTTTCTCCAAGTCGGCTGAAAAGGCTATAACAGAGGCCGGCGGCACAATCTCTAAAATCTGAATGTAATGAGATTTGTCGAAACGCTTAAAAATATCTGGACAATCGATGAGCTGCGCAAGCGCATTCTTGTGACGCTTCTTCTGGTGCTCGTGTATCGTCTTGGCTGTTACGTGGTGCTCCCAGGTATCAGCCCGGCCGATCTCGACGCGCTGTCGAAGTTCACAAACAAGAGCGGTCTGATGCAGCTCCTCGACATGTTCTCGGGCGGCGCCTTCTCTCAGGCGTCGATCTTCGCGCTGGGTATCATGCCCTACATCACGGCGTCGATCGTGATACAGCTTCTGGGCATGGTGCTGCCTTCGTTCCAGAAGATGATGCGCGAGGGCGAGAGCGGTCGCCAGAAACTCAACCAGTACACGCGCTATCTGACGGTGCTCATCCTTTTGCTTCAGGGACCGGCATATCTGGTCAATCTGCAGGTGCAGGTGAGCGCGGCCGGCGCCGCCTCGACCATGGGCTTCTGGACGGTGGCTTACCTTACGGTGATACTTGCCGCCGGCTCGATGTTCATCATGTGGCTCGGCGAGCGCATCACTGACCGCGGTATAGGCAACGGTATCTCCTTCATCATCCTGGTGGGCATCATAGCCCGTCTGCCGCAGGCTCTCTTCTATGAGTTTACAAGCCGCATGCCGGGTTCTACCGGCTCGCAGGGCGGTCTGGTGATGTTCGTCGTGGAGCTGATCCTGCTCTTTGCCGTGACAGTGGGAGCTGTGCTTCTGGTGCAGGGCACACGCAAGGTGCCCGTGCAGTATGCGAAGCGTATCGTAGGCAACCGCCAGTATGGCGGCGCACGCCAGTATATCCCTCTGAAAGTCAATGCGGCGGGTGTGATGCCTATCATCTTCGCGCAGGCGATCATGTTTATCCCCATCACTCTGGCCGGATTCGGCTCGAATGAGAATTCCAACGGTTTCTTCGCTGCCTTCAGCGATATCAACGGATTCTGGTACAATCTGGTCTACTTCCTGATGATCGTGGCCTTCACTTACTTCTATACAGCCATCACGGTGCGTCCGACTCAGATGGCTGAGGATATGAAGCGCAACAACGGTTTCATACCCGGCGTGAAGCCCGGCAAGAAGACAGCTGAGTATCTCGACAGCATCATGTCGCGCATTACTCTGCCCGGATCGCTGTTCCTCGGTATCGTGGCCATACTGCCGGCTTTCGCAAGGTTCTTCGGCATCAGCCAGAACTTCGCGCAGTTCTTCGGCGGCACATCGCTGCTCATCATGGTGGGCGTGGTGCTGGATACTCTCCAGCAGATTGAGAGCCATCTGATGATGCATCACTACGATGGTCTGATGAAGGAAGGCAAGATCAAGGGCCGCACGACCGGCAGCGCTTATTGATGGATTTTTGAACTGAACTTCTTAACCAAGCATAACGCGACAATCGATCACTGACGATGATTTATCTCAAAACACCCGAGGAACTCCAGAAGATGCGTGAGGCGTGCGCCCTGACGAGCGAGACTCTTGGCTACATAGCCACGATGATAGCTCCCGGGGTGACTACCAACCACATCGAGATGAAGGTCCGCGAGTTTATCGCCGACCACGGGGCCAGGGCTGCCTGTCTTGGCTACGGCGGATTTCCGGCCGCTGTGTGCTATGAGGTAAACGAGACGGTGGTGCACGGTTTTCCGTCGAACTATGCGCTCCGGGAGGGCGACATAATAGGCACCGATCTGGTTGTGGAGCTGGATGGGTTCAACGGCGATATGTGCTATACGTTTGCAGTAGGCGAGGTGGCTCCCGAGGTGATGGCTTTGTGCCGCACTACAAAGGAGAGCCTCTACAAGGGCATCGAGGCCTGCCGCGAAGGCAACCGCATAGGTGATATCTCCAATGCCGTCCAGACCTACTGCGAGAGCAGGGGCTACTCGGTGGTCAGGGAGATGTGTGGCCATGGAATCGGCAGGGAGATGCATGAGGAGCCGGAGATATGCAACTACGGCAAGCGCGGCCACGGACCGATGATCCGTTCGGGCATGTGCCTGTGCATCGAGCCGATGATCAATCTCGGCGCCCGCAATATCGTGATAGAGCGCGACGGCTGGACATGCCGCACGCGCGACCGCAAGCCTTCGGCCCACTACGAGCATACGGTGGCTGTGGTCGACGGCGAGACCGAAGTGCTGACTTCGTTCGAGCCGGTGAGGAAAGTGCTCGGCGACAAGTTCATTTAATTTAAATCTTTCATATGGCAAAACAAGCTGCAATCGAACAGGACGGCGTGATCGTCGAGGCTCTGAGCAATGCGATGTTTCGCGTTGAGCTCGAGAACGGCCACGAGATCACGGCCCATATCTCCGGAAAGATGAGGATGCACTACATCAAGATTCTTCCGGGCGACAGGGTGCGCGTGGAGATGTCGCCCTACGACCTCTCCAAGGGACGCATCGCCTTCAGATACAAATGATATTAAAAAACAAGCTAACAGCATAATAGAGATGAAAGTAAGAGCTTCAGTCAAAAAGCGCACCCCGGACAGCAAGATCGTCCGCCGCAAGGGTCGCCTTTATGTGATCAACAAGAAAAATCCCAAATACAAACAGCGTCAGGGATAAATTTATTACTTTTGCAAAAAAATTCAGTCAACATATGGCAGTACGCATAGTGGGAGTTGACCTCCCCCAGAACAAAAGAGGTGAGATAGCGCTGACCTACATCTTCGGCATCGGCCGCAGCGCGGCCAAGTCGATTCTTGCCAAGGCAGGCGTGAATCCTGACATCAAAGTCCAGGACTGGACTGACGAACAGGCAGCAAAGGTGCGCGAAGTGATCGGCGCCGAGCACAAGGTAGAGGGTGATCTCCGCAGCGAGATCCAGCTCAACATCAAGCGCCTGATGGACATAGGCTGCTACCGCGGCATCCGTCACCGCAACGGTCTGCCCGTCCGCGGCCAGAGCACCAAGAACAACGCCCGCACCCGCAAGGGCAAGAAGAAGACCGTGGCAAACAAGAAGAAAGCAACGAAATAAGACTTAAAGCACTATGGCAAAGAAGACAGTAGCAGCGAAGAAAAGAAACGTCAAAGTCGACGCCGCAGGGCAGCTTCACGTTCATTCGTCGTTCAACAACATCATCGTATGCCTGGCCAATTCCGAAGGTCAGGTCATATCTTGGTCGAGCGCCGGCAAGATGGGCTTCAGAGGCTCGAAGAAAAATACTCCTTATGCCGCCCAGATGGCCGCGCAGGATTGCGCCAAGACAGCCTACGACCTGGGTCTGCGCAAGGTGAAGGCTTACGTGAAGGGACCGGGCAACGGCCGCGAGAGCGCCATCCGCACAGTCCACGGAGCCGGCATAGAGGTCACCGACATCATCGACGTGACTCCGCTGCCCCACAACGGATGCCGTCCGCCCAAGCGCCGCCGCGTCTGAGCCGCGGTGAGCATTCACAGCTTGAAAGGCTCTTATAATCTCAACTCACATTCAAAACAATCAAGGGAACGCGCAGGAAGCCCGAACGTGAATAGACCATACAACGAATCACCTCTCTATGGTCGCGGCTGCACAGACTGACATGTCCGGCGCTGACCCCGCAAACCAACTTTATTATAACAATACACAACAATGGCAAGATATACCGGCCCAAAGACAAGAATCGCCCGTAAGTTCGGTGAGCCCATCTTCGGCGAAGACAAGGTGCTCGCTAAGAAAAACTACGCTCCGGGCCAGCATGGCCAGAACCGTCGCCGCAAGACGTCGGAGTATGGCACACAGCTGCGTGAGAAGCAGAAGGCTAAATATACTTACGGAGTGCTTGAGAAGTATTTCCGCAACCTCTTCGACAAGGCTGCCCGCACAAAGGGCATCACCGGCGAGGTGCTCCTTCAGCTTCTTGAGAGCCGTCTCGACAACGTCGTTTACCGTCTTGGCATCGCTCCCACCCGCGCTGCTGCGCGTCAGCTGGTGCTCCACCGCCACATCACCGTCAACGGCGACGTGGTCAACATCGCTTCCTATCATGTAAAGCCGGGCGATGTAGTAGGTGTGCGCGAGCGCTCGAAGTCGCTTGAGGTCATCGCCGACACTCTGGCAGGCTTCAACCACAGCAAATATCCCTGGCTCGAATGGGATGAGAGCGCTAAGGCTGGCAAGCTTCTTCATGTGCCCGCCCGCGAGGATATCCCCGAGAACATCAAGGAGCAGCTTATCGTCGAGCTCTATTCTAAATAATCATAAATGTGGTCCACATGGCTATATTAGCTTTTCAAAAACCTGACAAGGTGCTGATGCTCGAAGCCGACAACCGTTTTGGTAAGTTCGAATTCAAGCCATTGGAACCGGGTTACGGCATAACCATCGGCAACGCTCTGCGGCGCATCCTGCTTTCGTCGCTGGAGGGCTTCGCCATCTCGTCGATCCGTATCGACGGCGTGAAGCATGAGTTTGACACCGTCCCCGGGGTGAAGGAAGATGTCACCAACATCATCCTCAACCTCAAGAAGGTAGACCTCAAGCAGAAGGTTGACGACACTGACTTCGAGAAAGTGACCGTAAAGGTGTCGGGCACCGACGTGTTCAAGGCCGGCGACATAAACAAGGTGCTGACCGGCTTCGAGGTGCTCAATCCCGAGCAGGTGATATGCCACCTCGACCCCGATGCTTCGTTCGCTATCGATCTGACGATCAACAAGGGTCGCGGCTGGGTTCCCGCCGACGAAAACGAAGTGCCTGCCGACGATGTCAATGTCATAGCCATCGACTCGATCTACACACCCATAAAGAACGTCAAATACACAGTCGACAACTTCCGTGTCGACCAGAAGACCGACTACGACAAGCTCACACTTGAGATCACTACCAACGGCTCGATTCTCCCCAAGGATGCCCTGAAGGAGGCAGCCAAGATACTCATCTATCACTTCATGCTCTTCTCCGACGAGAAGATCACTCTCGAGACCGCCGAGGCCGAGGGCAACGAGGAGTTTGATGAGGAGGTGCTCCACATGCGTCAGCTTCTCAAGTCGAAGCTTGTCGACATGGATCTTTCCGTGCGCGCGCTCAACTGCTTGAAGAGCGCTGAAGTGGAGACACTCGGCGAACTGGTGCAGTACAACAAGACCGATCTGCTGAAGTTCCGCAACTTCGGCAAGAAGTCGCTGACTGAGCTCGACGACCTGTTGGCCAGCCTCAACCTTTCGTTCGGAATGGACATTTCAAAGTACAAATTAGATAAAGAGTAATAACGATGAGACACAATAAGAATTTCAATCATCTCGGACGCAAGAAGGCTCATCGCGATGCCCTTCTTGCCAACATGACCATATCGCTCATCATGCACAAGCGCATTTTCACCACTCTGGCCAAGGCCAAGGCGCTTCGCATGTATGCTGAGCCGCTGATCAACCGTGCCAAGGAAGATTCGATGAACAACCGCCGCCTTGTCTTCGCATATCTGCAGAACAAGGATGCCGTCACCGAGCTGTTCCGCGAGGTATCCACCAAGATCGCCGAGCGCAACGGCGGCTACACCCGTATCCTCAAGACCGGCAACCGTCTGGGCGACAATGCCAAGATGTGCATGATCGAACTCGTTGACTACAACGAGAACATGCTCAAGGAGAAGGGCGCCAAGAAGGAGGGCCGCACGCGCCGCTCGCGCCGCGGAGGCCAGAAGGCAGCCGCAGCCGTAGAGGCTCCCGCAGCTGTAGAGCCCGAAAAGGAGCTTCCCGCAGCAGAGCCCGAGAAGGAGGCCTGAAATTGACCTGTCAGCAGCGCGGCAAGCGATGAAAGCCGTGCCGCTTCAACCCTTACGGCAGCCGCCGGACCACATCAGCTACGTGGCCGGCGGCTGCCACTTTTTCAGTCGTGGCAGACTCAGCGTCCTGAACCGAGTGGGATGGCTGAGGCCGGGAGGCGGCGATGAAACGTTTTTTTTGAAAAATTCAGCTTTGGCCGGATGGTAATTAGGCGCCGTTTTATTAACTTTGCGAAATGAAACGCAGCCGTGGCAGCGCTGTAGGGCGACGCCCGGCATGACAGGCATATAATCCAACAAAATATAACCCAACAATTAAAGCAACACCAAGTTATGAAAATCGAAAAGATCATCGGTCGTGAGGTGCTCGACTCGCGCGGCAACCCCACCGTGGAAGTAGACGTAATCCTTGAGTCGGGTGCACGCGGACGCGCATCCGTTCCCTCCGGAGCATCCACCGGCGTCAACGAGGCTCTGGAGCTTCGCGACGGTGACAAGAGCCGCTATATGGGCAAGGGCGTCCAGAAGGCTGTGGCTAATGTCAATGGCCCGATCGCCGAGGCCCTCAAGGGCATGTCGGCTCTCGACCAGATCAAGATTGACGAGACAATGATCGCTCTCGACGGCACAGAGACCAAGAGCAATCTCGGCGCAAACGCCATTCTCGGCGTATCGCTCGCAGTAGCCAAGGCTGCTGCCGACTATCTCGATCTTCCCCTCTACAAGTACATCGGCGGCGCGAACTCTTATGTTCTTCCGGTGCCCATGATGAACATCATCAACGGTGGCGCTCACTCCGACGCTCCTATCGCTTTCCAGGAATTCATGATCCGTCCTATCGGTGCATGCTGCTTCAAGGAAGGTATCCGTATGGGCACAGAGGTGTTCCACAACCTCAAGAAGGTGCTCCACGACCGCAATCTGTCGACAGCAGTCGGCGACGAAGGCGGCTTCGCTCCCGCTCTTGACGGCACTGAGGACGCTCTCAACGTCATCATCAAGGCTATCGAGCTCGCCGGATATGTTCCCGGCAAGGATGTGACGATCGGTCTCGACTGCGCTTCGTCAGAGTTCTACAAGGACGGCATCTACGACTACACCTGGAAGCAGGCCGACGGCCCGAAGTACACCTCAGAGGAGCAGGCCAAGTATCTCGAGAAGCTCGTCAACGAGTATCCCATCGACTCCATCGAGGACGGTATGGCCGAGAACGACTGGGAAGGCTGGAAGATCCTCACCGATCTCATCGGCAACCGCTGTCAGCTCGTGGGCGACGACCTCTTCGTCACCAATGTGAAGTATCTCCAGAAAGGCATCGACCTTGGCTGCGCCAACTCGATCCTCATCAAGGTGAACCAGATCGGTTCGCTCACCGAGACCCTCCGCGCTGTAGAGCTTGCCCAGCGCAATGGCTACACCGCAGTTATCTCGCACCGCTCGGGTGAGACTGAGGATGCTACCATCGCCGATATCGCTGTCGCTACCAACGCCGGACAGATCAAGACCGGCTCGGCAAGCCGTTCCGACCGTATGGCCAAGTACAACCAGCTTCTCCGCATCCAGGAAGAGCTCGGCGACGCTGCCCAGTATGGCTACGGCAAGCGCAGCAAGCGCCCCCAGGCATAAGCCTCGCTGCATAGCAGCCTGAAATAATACCAAATCCGGCCCGGATACTGCTGAATACAGAGTTCCGGGCCGGATCTTTTTATTGAGCGTCGCGCTGTGGCGTGAGGGGAGGTGCGCCTTCGTCAGTCGTTAAGGCGTATGACACGGATCCCTTGCGCCGTGCGCTGCCGCTGCACGTAGCTGCTGATCGTAAGCGGGTCGACAATCACTTTGCCGGCAGCGGATGATGCGTGGAGCAGATGCATCTTGCCGTCGTCGCCGCGCACGGCTATGCCGAGATGCTGCACGTCGAGACCGGCCGTCTTTGTGACAATGGCTATGATGTCACCCTCATGTATGGCCGCTTTGTCGATGGCCGAGAGTTTGATATATGGGAACCGGTGTGACCGGAATCCGATCTCAGCGCTTTTCAAGGCCTCGAACTCGGCCGAGTCGGCGAGAGCCGCATATTTGTCGCGGTTGCGGCTCATGAAGTCGATGGTCTTTACCTGGTACGATGGATTCTCTACTACCCGCGGAGTCATGTCGGTGACGTTTCCGCGGTGGGCGTTGTCGATAATCCAGTCGCTGACATAGTGCAGTCGTGAAGCATATCCGTCGAGCTTTCCCTGCCGGTATCGTAGCCGCTCAAGATTGTATACCATATCGTGCCACGACGATCTCCCTTCGTTGAGAGTCATGGCCATGGCGGCCACAGTCTCGACAAATGTGGTGCAGTCCATGCGCTGCATGTCGATGCGCAGGCGCTCCGTATCCCCTTCGAGCGTGCCGGCGCCATACGGGGTGCCCTCAAGCATCTTGCCAAGCGCGACCATGCGGGCGTTGGAGGTGGAAAGATGCAGCTCTTCGGCCTTGAAAAGCATGTCGGTGATGGCAATGGTATCGGTCGATTCGTTGGCAAAACAGGCTTCTCCGGGCGCTATTGCCGATGCGCTTGCCGCGGTCGCCGTGAGTGAAGTCGCCATGATGAGGCGATGGAATATGTTGTTGGTCATGTCTTGTAGGGTTTATTTCCGCGAAGATATGAATTTTTGAGAAATATGTCAACCTCCTTGGGCGGATTTGTCGTCTTCTCCTGTCATCAAATGGCAGTCAGGCCGTATGTCAGTATTGCTGGACTGATGATTTTTTTGTGTTATCCGCAATAATTTCTGCGGCGGTCAGGCTGCCTTTACAGACGTCTTTGTTCGGCCGAGGCGAAAAAATATGTTGTACAGCATAATTTTAACATTTATTGATTCCGCTGAATGATAGTGTTTAAGGTCTGTGTCGGATAAAAAAGCTTCTTTTGCGCATTGATTTTTTATCGAAAATATTTGGTGGTAACGGAAAAGGGTTGTAACTTTGCACT
>CALHWU010000028.1 GCA_938039795.1 uncultured Muribaculaceae bacterium | reverse complement strand
TGTGCGGATAGCCGGATATCTCCTTGCCGGACGCCAGTGGGGAGGAGGAACCGGACGCCGGTAGGGGCGCATTACTGGACGATAGGGGCGATGAGGCGGACGAATCATCGGAGGCCGATGACCATGGCCGTGAGTCGGACGGTGTACGGCTCCCGGGCCTGGCCGGTGACCGTAACCCGGTCGATGACCGTAGTCTGGAGCGGGACGGTGATTGCCGCCCGGTCTGTAACCGTTGCCCGGTCTGTAACCGTTGCCCGGGCGGTGTCCGTTATCGGGGCGATGGCCGTTGTTGGGCCCGGGATGGTATTTGTCGTTATCCGGACGATTGTCTGGGCGCTGATGCGATGGAGATCCTCCGGGGCGCTTGTCATTGTCGGGTCTCTGACCAACACCCGGATGCTGTGAAGGCATCGACGGTTTCCGGTAAGAATCTTTTCTTCCGGAGGGTTTGCTGCCGCGGCCGGGACGAGTCGTAGGGTTATCTCTGCGGTTGTCACGCTGGCGGCGTTGCTCTGTCGTCTCCTTCTTGCCGGCTCCGTTGTGGCGCTGGGCGTCGGCCGACGGCGCTGCAAGCATGGCTAATACGGCAGTGAGAGCTAATAGGCGTAGCAAATGTTTCATGTCGATGGATTTTGTGATATACTATTATATATGCAAAACTATAAAAAAAGTTGCATCGTTGGGAGTGTTTTCGTAACTTTGTGTGCGGAAAAGTTCCAAAAAAATCATAAATACCCTAAAACAATGAAATCGCTCGAAAGACTTTTAGCTGAAAAGCTCCTTAAAATCAGTGCCATAAAACTGCAGCCTGAGATTCCTTTTACTTGGGCTTCGGGATGGAACTCCCCAATCTATACCGACAACCGCAAGACTCTATCCTATCCTGAGGTACGCAGCTTCATCAAGGTAGAGATGTGCAGGCTCATCCTCGAGAATTTCGAAAAGCCCGATGCTATAGCCGGTGTCGCAACAGGCGCCATTGCAATGGGTGCTCTTGTGGCCGACACGCTGGGGCTTCCATATGTATATGTGCGCTCGTCGCCCAAAGATCACGGTCTGGAAAATCTGATAGAAGGCAATCTTACGCCCGGACAGCGCGTGGTGGTGATAGAGGATCTTATCTCTACTGGCGGAAGCAGCCTGAAAGCTGTTGAGGCCATACGTCATGCAGGATGTGAGGTCGTAGGCATGGCCGCTATATTTACCTATGGATTCCCGCTGGCTATCAAGCGTTTCAAAGAAGCTGGAGTGAATTTGTTCACACTCAGCAACTATAATGCCATGCTTGAGGCCGCTCTCGAGACTCAGTATATCCGCGAAGAGGATCTTGAGACTCTGAAGGAGTGGCGTCAGGATCCGGCCAACTGGGCTCCGGTGCGCTGATAACCTTTCAGGTAAGAAATTTCATGCCGTTTGGTCCTCAAAGCCAAACGGCTTTATAATGATAATCGTGCCGGAAAACACCGGCGTCATAAAATAAGTTTTATAAATGGCTACTTATAAAAGCAAACCCGTCAGCATACACCGTCCGGTCAGGGAGGTTTATGAGCGTATCTCGGATATCGCTTCATATCAGAAGCATATTGATCAGTTGCCGGAGGAAGCGAAGCAGAAGATAGGTGACGTGCAGTTTACTGACGACTCAATTTCAATAAATGCCGCTCCTGTAGGACAGCTGAAATTTGTAGTGAAGGAGCGCATAGCTCCCTCCAAGGTGACTCTTGAGGCCGCGCAGTCACCGGTACCTTTGAGACTTGTCGTGGAGCTTGAGCCCGACGGGGATGACGCCGCCATCGCCACAAGCATTATCGATGTAGAGATTCCGGCCATGCTGCGTCCGCTTGTCGGAGGCAAACTTCAGGAGGCTTCAGATAAGTTTGGTGAACTTCTCAAGACTTTCTTCGCTTGACGTCCCGAAGTTTTTTTGTTGCCGGGTTGCTGTCGGCCCTCTTGATGTCGTGCGACTCGGTCGATGACGACAGGATCCCTCCATCTCCTGTAAGAATCGATTTCGTCAGTCAGGGCGAATGGGATCTGTATGGCATAGGAGGCGCGTTGCAGTGGCGCGAGTTTATCAAGCAGCAACGCATCCCTTCCGGTTTTCCTTACTCGGATGCCTCGCAGACCGGTTTTGGCGGGGTATTGCTTGTGGGCGACTTTATCGGAGATGCACAGGCCTATGATATGGCGTGCCCGGTGGAGGTGAAGCGTGATGTCAGAGTTTCGGTCGATACTGACGGCGCTGTGGCGCGATGCGGAGTGTGCGGAAGCACTTACGACATATTCCGTCAGGGTGCCCCGATATCGGGCAAAGCTGCCGACAAGGGTTATGCGCTTCGTCGCTATCGTGTCGGTACACGGCCGGATGGTGGCAGATGGATAGCAAACTGAACCGGCTCATTAATATTACTAACAGCTAAATATCTCATTGGTTACAGAGGATTATCTCAATCAGCTTAATGTCCAGCAGCGCAATGCCGTGGAATATGTCGAAGGGCCGAGTCTCGTGATCGCAGGCGCGGGCTCGGGAAAGACGCGTGTGCTGACCTACAAGATAGTGCATCTGCTGCAGCTTGGTTATGAACCGTGGCGTATACTGGCTCTTACATTTACCAACAAGGCCGCCCGTGAAATGCGTGAGCGCATTGAAGCGCTTGTCGGTGCACCGGTGGCTTCGCGGCTCTGGATGGGAACTTTCCATTCCATATTCGCCCGGCTTCTGCGCTCAAATGCCGATCGCCTCGGTTTCAAAAGCAGCTTCACCATATATGACGCGGCCGATTCGAAGTCGCTGATTAAAACGATTATAAAGGATCTTGCCCTGGATGATAAGATCTATAAGTCTTCAGCAGTGATGTCGGCGATTTCCACGGCCAAGAATGCCCTGATATCACCCGAGAAATACGCATCATCCCGCGAGCTGACGCGTGCCGACGCCGATGCTCGCCGACCGCGCATACATGAGATCTACCGGATCTACCGTGACCGTTGTTTTACGGCCGGCGCCATGGATTTTGACGACCTGCTTTATTATACCAACGTGTTGCTGCGCGACAATCCCGATGTGCTGCGGCATTATCAGGAGTTTTTCCGTTATGTGCTTGTCGACGAGTATCAGGATACCAATTTCGCCCAGCATCTTATTGTGGCACGCATCTGTGAGGAGCATCATCAGCTGTGTGTGGTCGGTGACGACGCGCAGAGCATCTATTCGTTCCGCGGCGCCAATATCCGCAATATCCTGTCGATGCGCGACACCTATCCCGGAATGAAACTCTTCAAGCTGGAGCGTAACTACAGGTCGACGCAGAATATCATCAATGCCGCAAACTCCCTGATTGAAAAGAATACCGAGCAGATTAGAAAAGAGGTCTACTCGGAGAATAAGCCTGGCGACCGTATTGAGGTCGTGTCGAGCTACAGCGATCTCGACGAGAGTGCCATTGTGGCCAACCGCATATCGCAGGTGAGGATGTACACGCATGATTCCTACGATGAATTCGCCATACTTTACCGCACAAACGCCCAGAGCCGAATACTCGAGGAGTCGCTGCGCAAACGCAATATCCCATACCGTATATATGGCGGTCTGTCGTTTTATCAGCGCAAGGAGGTGAAAGATGCGGTGGCATATTTCCGTCTGGCAGTCAACCCCGACGATGACGAGGCTTTGCGCCGCATCATTAACTTCCCGGCCAGAGGAATAGGAGAGACCACCGTCAACAAGATCGCCCGCGCGGCAATGGATAGCCGTGTCAGCATGATGACTGTGATTCACGATCCGGCACGGTATGGTCTTGAGGTGCATGCTGGCACTCGGCGGAAACTCGATGCGTTCACTTCGCTTGCCGACAGGTTCGCGTCAATGGTTGCTAAAAACGACGATGCCCTGACGGTGGCTTCTGAAGTGATCCGTTCCACCGGGCTATTGTCGATGCTTATTTCCGACCGAACTCCTGAAAGCATTTCAAAACAGGAAAACCTCAACGAGCTTCTTGCCGGAGTGAAAGAGTTTACGGAGATGCGTCGGGAAGAGGGGGAGTCGGATCTTGGTCTGGCGTCGTTTCTCGGACAGATATCGCTTGCTACGGATCAGGACTCCGATGACGTGGCGGAGGAACGCGTCACACTTATGACTGTCCATGCTGCAAAGGGACTGGAGTTCAACAATGTTTTCATCGTCGGCGTGGAAGAGGATCTGTTCCCTTCGTCGATGTCGCAGGGGTCGATAAGCGAGATCGAGGAAGAGCGGCGTCTGCTTTACGTTGCCATCACCCGAGCGCGCAATTTCTGTATGATGTCATATGCGTCCAACCGCTATCGCAACGGTCAGCCGGCGCTTTGCTCACCGTCGCGGTTTCTCCATGATATAGATCCGGCATATCTCAGCATGAAAGCCGGCGTCACGATAGGAGCGCCGCGGACGAAGAGGCCGTCGTATGGTGAGTACGTTTCGGCGGGGCGTGGATCTTATTTTCCCACACGTCAGCCGTCGGGCGTAGCAGGTCGCAGTCATTCTCCCTCGCCTCACGTCTCACAGTCACAGCCTTCGGCTGTCGAAGCACCATCGGCACTCCCCAATGCTGACGGCTCGAAACTTCGCCCCGGCATGGTGATAGAGCATAACCGGTTTGGACGCGGCACAATCACCGAGGTTGATACTTCGCAGCCAGATCACCGTATAAAAGTGGAATTTGACAATTCCGGAGAGAAACTGCTTCTGCTCAAATTCGCCAAATTCACAATACTCGACTGAATGATTACACCTGAAAACATACCTACCCCGGTCTATCTCGTATATGAAGACCGTCTGCGCCGGAATCTTGAGCTGATAACACGCGTCAGTCGCGAATCAGGCGCAAGGATCATAATGGCGTTCAAGGCCAATGCACTATGGCGCACGTTTCCGATAGTCAAGGAATATGTCAGCGATTTCACGGCCTCGTCGCTCAACGAGCTTCAGCTCGGCAATACTACTCTCGGAGGGCAGGCCCATACATATTGTCCTGCCTACACCGATCAGACAATCGACCGCTTTCTTGCCGGCTCGTCGCATATCACATTCAACTCTCTCCATCAGTTCGAACGTTTCGGCAGCCGCGCTCTTGCTGCGGGAGTGTCGCCGGGCCTAAGGGTGAATCCGCAATGTTCGGTTATCGAGACCGACATCTATAATCCCGCTCTGCCTGGATCACGGTTTGGCGTGACGGCCGACCGTATCGGCGAGAAGCTTCCCGAGGGTGTGGAAGGGCTACATTTCCATGCATTGTGCGAATCCACGTCGTATGATCTCGCACGCGTGCTTGAGGCATTCGAGAGCCAGTTCGGGCATCTGCTTACACAGGTGAAATGGGTGAATATGGGAGGCGGTCATCTCATGACGCGCGAAGGCTATGATACAGCTCATCTGATCAGTCTGCTGCGAGATTTTCGTGCGCGTTATCCCTGGCTTGAGGTGATTCTGGAGCCAGGAAGCGCCTTCACATGGCGCACAGGCGATCTGATAGCGTCGGTGGTCGATGTGGTGGAGAACCAGGGGATCAAGACAGCCATCATCGACGCTTCGTTTGCATGTCATATGCCCGATTGCCTTGAAATGCCCTATAAGCCTACGATCAGCGAGAGCGTCGAAGCAGCAGAGGGACTGCCGATCTACCGGATAGGTGGAAATTCATGTCTGAGCGGCGATTTCATCGCCGACTGGACATTTCCGCGCGACCTTGTTACGGGGCAGCGTCTGACATTCGAGGACATGAACCATTATACGACCGTGAAGACCACCATGTTCAACGGACTCCAGCATCCCGACATGGCTCTGTGCCGCTCTGACGGCAGCATAGAGTATCTGCGGCGATTCACGTTTGATGACTATAAATCACGCATGAGCTGACCATGGCTGACGATAAACCTACATATTCCGTAATAGTGCCGGTATATAACCGGCCTGACGAGGTGGCCGACCTGCTGCGAAGCCTCTCGCTCCAGACCTGTCGCGATTTCGAGGTAGTGCTCGTGGAGGATGGTTCGACGGTGCCGGCCTCCGGAGCGGTTGAGAAATACCGCCCCCTCCTCCCTTCATTGCAATATTATCATAAGTCCAACGAGGGACGTTCGATTGCACGCAACTACGGTATCGAGCGTTCACGTGGACGGTGGCTGATCTTTTTCGACAGCGACTGTGTGATTCCGGCCGATTATTTCGCGACGCTGACCGCCGCGCTCAAGGCTGAGCCGCTTGACTGCTTCGGTGGGCCCGACGCAGCCGATGAGTCATTCACCGACGTACAGAAAGCCATCAATTTCGCCATGACGTCGTTCATCACCACCGGTGGCATCCGTGGCGGGAAGGTCAGTCTGGAGAAATTCACGCCCCGCTCTTTCAATATGGGTTACACCCGCGAGGTCTACGATCGTGTGGGTGGTTTCCGCGAGATGTTCTCCGAGGACATCGACATGAGCATGCGTATACGTAATGCCGGTTTCCGTATGGGTCTGGTGCGTGATGCGGCCGTCTATCACAAACGCCGCGTATCGTTCCGCAAATTCCTTCGTCAGGTATATGTGTTCGGCATGTCGCGCATCACTCTTAAACTTCTCTACCCGGGATCGCTGAAAGTCGTTCATGCTCTGCCGGCTGTGGCTGTGACTGCGGGAGTCGTATGTTGTCTTCTTGCGGCCCTTTACAGCCCGTGGTGGCTTCTGCCCATAGGCATATATCTGCTTGCGGTGACGCTTCTCGCGCTGGCGCAATCACGCAGCCCGAAGGTTGCTGTGCTGGCCGTGCCTGCGAGCGTCATTCAGATCGGAGGCTATGGATGCGGCTTCATAAAGGCCTGGGTTGTGAAAATATTGCTCGGACGAGGCCGCGATATCGACGAGGAGATAAGATTGCGCAAAGGACGATGAAGAGCGATGACCTGTCAGTGGCGGCCGGCGCAGTTTCGCGCCGGATAGCCGATCTGAGCGATGACGACCGTCCGCGCGAGAAAGCGCTTGCTCATGGCATACAGTCGCTGAGCAATGCCGAGTTGCTCGCTATAATTTTCGGAGGAGGTCTGCCGGGGAAATCCGTCGTGGAGATGAGCCGTGAGATACTTGCCGCGTGTGACAACCGGCTTGCAAATCTGGCGAGAATGCCAATTAAGGCTATGACGCGTTCATTCCGGGGCATAGGGCCTGCAAAAGCGATTGCTCTTGCGGCCGCCTTCGAGCTCGGATCGCGCTGTCGCGACGAAGAGCGCCACCGCGATGTGACGGTGCGCTCTTCATCCGATGCTTTCCACTATATACGCGGAAGGCTTGAAAATATAGCCCATGAGGAGTTCTGGATACTGATCATGAGCCGTGCCAACCGTATTCTGTCGGCTGAACTGATCAGCCGCGGGGGCACATCGGCGACGGTGGTCGATGTGAAAATCATTGTCAAGAAATCGGTCGACTGTCTGGCTGCCGGAATAATTCTTGTCCACAACCATCCCTCGGGCAACCGAATGCCGAGCGGCCAGGACGATGATCTGACAAAACGTATCAAGTCAGCAGCCGCACTCTTTGACATACGCGTGCTTGACCATCTGATTGTTGCCGGCAACGAATATTTTTCCTATGCCGACGAGGGGCGGCTGTGACTTACGGCCTTAACCCCACCGACACTCAGCCGAGAGCGGTCAGATAGCGCTCGGCGTCAAGAGCCGCCTTGCACCCGCTTCCGGCAGCGGTGATGGCTTGACGGTAGTTGGGGTCGGCTACGTCGCCGGCTGCGAATACTCCCGCTACATTGGTGCGTGTGGACTGTCCTTCGGTCTTTATATATCCGGCTTCGTCGAGGTCGATCCAGGGGCGGAATATATCTGTAGAGGGTTTGTGGCCGATTGCCAGAAAGAATCCGTCGATCGGAAGATTGTATATGCGTTCCTTGTCGGTCGAGGCAAATTCCACGAGCTTTGCGCCCTCAAGATAATCGTCGCCGTAGAGGCCTATGGTGTTGGTGTTGAACAGCACTGTGATATTGGATTTCTCCTCCACGCGGCGCTGCATCACTTTCGATGCCCTCAGATAATCCTTGCGCACGATGAGAAACACCTCTGCAGCAATATTGGAGAGGTAGAGAGCTTCCTCGCAGGCCGTGTCGCCGCCACCGACCACTGCCACACGCTTGCGGCGGTAGAAGAACCCGTCGCATGTGGCACACGCCGACACTCCCATGCCCTTGTAGCGCTCCTCATCAGGTAGTCCGAGATAGCGGGCTGTAGCGCCTGTGGAGATTATCACGGAATCGGCTGTGATCTCCGTATTGTCGTCGGCGATGGCACGGAGAGGATGCCCGCTGAAGTCGACGCTGGTGATTATGCCCTGACGTATGTCGGCGCCGAAACGGGCAGCCTGTTTCTCGAGATCCTCCATCAGCTGCGGGCCGGTCACTCCTTCATGATATCCTGGGAAGTTTTCTACTTCAGTCGTGGTGGTGAGCTGTCCGCCGGGCTGGTGGCCAGCATAGACGACCGGCTTCATGTTGGCTCTCGACGTATAGATCGCAGCTGTGAATCCGGCGGGGCCGGAACCTATTATAAGGCATTTTGTGTGAATCTTGTCCATATATGTCTCGGAAAAATGTGTTATCTCAGATCATTGACAACGGCATCGGGGTAATGAGCCTTGTTAAATGTAAAGGTGGAGGAGGGGAGTGCGTTTCCTGTCGATATGGTCTGTACGGTTACCGCCACACTCTGACCTGATGCATATGTCAGATCTATGCTGACTGGCATGAGAGTGCGGGCATTGATGGTCACTACAGCCGATTTTACGTCGGTATCCGGCCTTTTGGCTTTCAATGCAATCTTTCGGATCTCCTTACCGCTGGCAAGCAGCGTGGAGGCATAATCGGTGTTTACCGTCTCAATTACCGACAGAGGATTTGTCTCCGCAAGTTCAGCGGCCGTCGGTTCGGTGACGGTGACTTCGCCGGTAGAAGCCGAATAGGTCCATTGGGTACGTCCGTCAAACCATGCGGCATATCCGGGCGATTCGATTCGGAGCCGTTGTCCGGCCATCGTGATGCGTGCCTGGGTGTTGTGGCCCTCAGAGGCAATGGCGCATGTTGCGCTGACCGACTTCGCCTGACGGAGCTTGCCGGCTGCCTGACGGAGCAGGTCGGCAGCCTGCGGATTCGCGGCATTGATGGATGCAAGGCTGAGCAAAGCCGCTATGAGTGTGAATAATGTTCGCATGTCATTACAACGCCCGAGGCGTGGTATTAGTTGATGGCGTTGAGCTGAAGATAATTCTCAAACGCCATGATATCCATCAGTACCGGGCGTGGCTTGCCGCCCTGCGCCGGACCCACCACTCCGGCGGCTTCCAGCTGATCCATGATGCGGCCTGCGCGTCCGAATCCGATTGCAAGCTTGCGCTGCAGGTTGGTGGTCGATCCCGATTGGGTCTCCACGACCATCATACCGGCCTCTTTGAACATCGGATCCCGCTCCCCGAGCTGAGCGCCGGTGCGGATGGAGCCTTCTGCTGTGGGAGGCACAAATTCAGGCAGCTGATAAGGCTCTGAATATCCGATCTGATCGGCTATGGAGTCACATATAGCCTTGACCTCGTCGGTGTCGATGAACGCGCACTGCACGCGTTCGATCGATCCGTTGCACGAGAAGAGCATATCGCCTTTGCCTATGAGCTGGTTGGCTCCGACCTGGTCGAGAATTGTGCGAGAGTCGACGCCCTGGTTCACACGGAAAGCTATTCGGCCCGGGATATTGGTCTTGATCGCACCGGTAATTACGGTGACCGACGGACGTTGCGTAGCAATGATAAGATGGATACCCGCGGCACGGGCCACGGCGGCGAGTCGGGATACGGGATTCTCCACCTCTTTGCCGGCAGTAAGGATTATGTCGGCAAACTCATCAATGATGAGCACAATGTAAGGCATGAATTTGTGCTCGTTGGGATTCAGGCGCCTTGCTACGAATTTCTCGTTGTATTCCTTGATATTGCGTACTTCGGCTTTCTTGAGGAGTTCAAGGCGGTTTTCCATCTCGATGCAGAGGGAATTCAGTACGCTTACCACTTTAGACGTATCCGTGATTATGGCGTCTTCGCCGGGAAGCGCAGCAAGATAGTGCCGTTCGAGCTTGCGGTACAGGCTGAGCTCTACACGCTTCGGGTCGATCAGCACGAATTTCAGTTCTGCCGGATGCTTCTTAAACAGAAGCGAGGCTATTATGGTGTTGAGACCTACCGATTTGCCCATGCCGGTCGCTCCGGCTACGAGCAGGTGTGGCAGTTTGGCGAGGTCAGCCACATATACATCGTTGGTGATAGTACTGCCCATTGCGATAGGCAGCTCAGCCTGCGACGACTGGAAAGCTTCCGATGACAGGATGCTCCTGATGCTGACTATCTGTGGGTCTTTGTTTGGCACTTCGATGCCGATAGTGCCTTTGCCGGGCACGGGAGCTATGATGCGTATGCCGAGAGCCGCGAGGCTGAGCTGCAGATCTTCGCCGAGTGTCTTAACGGATCTTGTGCGTGTTCCGGCCTCAGGTATGATTTCATAGCGGGTGATAGTCGGGCCTACAGTGGCTTCTATATGCGAGATCTTCACGCCGAATGTGTTCAGAGTCTGAGTCAGCCGATCCTTATTTTCCTCCTGCTCCGCAAGATCCACGTGATCGGTGCGTTGAGTCCGCTTTTCAAGAAGATCGATCGACGGGAAACGGTAATGCGAAAGTTCGGCAGTGGGATCGTATGGCTCGCTGGAGATATGTCTGGCCTCTTCGACAGCCTGCGGGGTGTTGACGGTCATGCTGACTTCGGTGTCCTCTTCAATGGCGGCAGGCTCCTCCTTCACTGTCGGGATCTCGGTAAGTTGCACTGAGGCTGCTGTGTTCACGCTGTTATCTTCCGTATTCAGCTGCTTCTCCTGAACAGACGAAGGTTCTTGCGGATCTTTATCCTTGACGTCAGCCTCTGTTCGGGCCTCTTCTGGAGTGATGGTTCCGGGTATAAATGCCTCCCTGTCATTATTTCTGTCATTATTGACGGGGAGGCTTGCCGTAGGGCAGTCTGTCTCCTCGCGTTCTGGTATAGTGGATGAAGGTGTCACTATATCAGTCAGCTCCATCTTTTCACTGCGAGTGGACGCCACGGGAGCATAAGGATCATCCCGGACAGCATCTTCAGCCTGTGCTGGTTCCTTGGGTGCCGATGGCTCGTCGTGTGATTGGGTGGGGGCCATGGGCTCGACAGGGGCCGGGGATGCAGCCGGTTCGTCTGTTGCCATCATTGCCTCCATCTGGCGTCGCCGGGCTTCGGTGGCAGCCCGCTCGCGGGCCACGCGTTCGCGGTGTTCCCTGACTTTTGTCCGGTAAGCGTCGTAGGCTGTCTGCAGTTCGCGCAGAAATACCAGCACCACGGCGGCGACAAGGATCATATTAACCCCTATAGCGCCCCACCATCCGGTGTTGGCGATGAGAAACTCATTTATCATATGGCCGTGATTCCCTCCCCAGAAATTGTGTGACGTCATGGAATAGGTGACGAAACCGGTGAGAATCGAAAGTGTGATCGAAGTCAGCAGACATTTATAGGTGAGATCCCAGAATTTCATATGACGGATGCCGGCGAGCGACACTCCCAGAGCTCCTACGTAGTAAATCAGTATGAACGAACCGATGCCAAGCCATTGCGACAACAGCATGTCGGCAAGGAATGCTCCCAGCGGCCCTCCGGTATTGCTGACAGTGTCCGGTTCTGCGGAGATGCTTGCAAACTGCCGACCCTGGACAATGCTCTGGTCATCTGCTCCTGTTGAGAAATAAGAAATGCAGACTATCAGCATATAAGCCGCGAATACTATCAGTGCGATGCCGGCAAAAAGCTTCCATCGGCGTCGCGTCGACATCTGGCCGGAGGCTTTTGCCTTGGCGTCCGTAGGAGAAGCGGTCGGGCTTGCAGTGCGCGGGGCGGCCTGCGGCTGGCGCGGAGTGGTGCGCTGTCGCGTGTCCTGTTTCGGTTCCGTACGGCGGGGAGCCGCCTCCTGTATATTGTCCCGGTAGCTGTTTCCTGTCAGGGATGAAGGGTCGTAGTTATCGGCAGATATTTCAAATGATTCCATTGGAAATGTGTGTTGATCGGTGAGAATGATTTATTTAGGGATCAGAGACGCCGTAGGTCGGCTATCGTGGCAGCCGGATTCTCAGCTCCGAATACGAAGCTTCCCGCTACCAGTATATCGGCGCCGGCGTCGGCAAGCAGTTTGCCAGTCTGCATGTTTACACCGCCGTCAACCTGTATTCGTGTGTCCAGTCCCATCGAATCTATCAGCGAGCGCATGCGTCTTACCTTCGGAAGCGCCAGATCGATGAATTTCTGTCCGCCGAATCCCGGATTAACGCTCATTATGAGCACGAGATCAAGCGCGGGCAAAATGTCGTCGAGCATCATTGTGGGAGTGGCCGGATTGAGGGCTACGCCTGCTTTCATGCCGGCATCCCTGATCTGCTGAACGACCCGGTGAAGATGCGTGCAAGCCTCCTGATGTACAGTCATGAGTTCTACGCCGCAGTCGCGCACCTGGTTTACGTAATTCTGCGGATTCACTATCATCAGGTGGGCGTCGAGCGGTTTGCGGGCTCTGCGGGCTATCGCCTTTATGACCGGGAAACCGTATGATATGTTGGGGACGAACACTCCGTCCATAACGTCAAGATGCATCCATGATGCTTCCGAATTATTGATCATTTCGACATCGCGGTCGAGATTTCCGAAGTCGGCTGACAGCATCGACGGGGCTATTTCAATCATTTTCGTTGGCTTTTTGAGGTTTGAGGGCATTGTATGCTATGATGGCCACACAGGCCAGTCCAAGGCCGATACCGGCCCAGGTGAGGTATGTGTTGTATTGTTCGACTTTTTCAAAAAGTGCGTCGCGCGTGACGATCTGCCCAAGCCACCATCCGAGGATGGCAAGAACAATATTCCACACTCCGGCACCAAGCGATGTGTAGAGCATGAATTTGAAAATATTCATTCTTGACAGACCTGCCGGGATGCTGATGAGCTGACGCACTGCCGGAATCAGTCGGCCGATAAAAGTGGATACTGCTCCATGGTTGTCAAAATAGCGCTCGGCGTGTTCAACCTTCTCGCGGTTGATCAGGCATGCGTGGCCGAATCGTGAATCGGCGAACCGGTAGACAATCGGACGCCCGATCCACAGCGAGAGACCGTAGTTGACCAGAGCGCCGATCAGAGCGCCCAGAGTGGCGAGAATCACTACAACAACTATGTTGACCTCGTGGGATGTGGCCGCAAGATAAGCTGCAGGAGGTACAATCACCTCTGAAGGAAACGGTATGAATGAACTTTCCACTATCATCAGTCCGAGAACCATAAGATATATGGTCATCGGAGTGGCAGTGAAAAAACTGTCGAGTATGGCCTGCGGATTAAAAAGCGCAAGCGTTATCATGTCGGGTATCATCTGGGATATCACTTGGTTTTACGAGGGTACAAAATTACAATATCCGCCGTTCAATCGCAAATTTTTTAAGCAGCGGCATGCCGGTATTCAGTGTGCATTCAGTGCAGGATGCAGCTTTGGATTAAAGTGCGGAGCAGTAATGGTGGTTGAGACGGACGGAGATGACGTTCAGTTGGCGTGCGGGTTCTGGGGATGGTATAGCCACCCCTTGAATCTGTTGCCCATCGAGCGTACAGTTCTGTGCCAGTAGGCGTCGCCATGCCCTTTCAGAAGTTTTTCGGCCGACTTAAACCGGCTTACAGCCCATACGTTGCTGCTGAGCTCTTCATCGAGCTGATGCATACCCCATCCGCTGTATCCGATAAAAAATCTTATTTTACCCTCTATCGGATATCCGGCATTGACGTATTGCCGCATGGCGGTGAAGTCGCCGCCGATATACATTCCTGAGCCGATATCCTGCGACTGTGGAATTATGTCGCCGAGGGTATGCAGAAAAAAAAGACGGTTGGAATCGACAGGGCCTCCGCAAAATACGGGTATGTCGCATTTTTCGTCGATGCCGTCGATGAGGTCGGCGAGTCTGTGTCGGGTGATTTTGTTGAGCACCACGCCCATGGACGTGCAGTCTGTCTCGTGGTCAACAAGATAGATTACAGAGTGGGCGAAACAGTCCTCTTTGAGAAATGGTTCGGCCACAAGCAGTGTGCCGGTGGCCGCAGGAGTAGCGGTCGGTATATCTATGTTGAATAATATGTGTTCGAAATCGATCATCTGAAGTCGCAGTAATGAAATCTTTCACAAGTTACGTATAATTCTTAAGGATTACCAGTCATAAAAGATAATTAACTCTACTAATTAGTACTTATTAACATTGGCCATTGTTGGACGGATAATTATAAGGATGTAATTTTGTGATTGGAATAAGTAATTGATCCTATGCTCAGAAAAATACGAATTATTGCGGCTGTGGCGGTGTTAATCTGTGTTACGGCTCTGTTTGCTGATTTTACCGGTACGGCGTCGAGGTGGTGGGGCTGGCTGGCGAAAATACAGTTTGTTCCGGCGCTGTTGTCTCTGAATGTTGCGGCCCTTGCGGTATTGGCTTTGATGACTGTCGTGCTCGGACGTGTATATTGTTCGGCAATATGTCCGCTCGGCATCATGCAGGACTTTATCAACTGGATTCACGGACATACGGGGTCGCGCCACGGCAGACGCAACCGTTTCAGGTATAAAAAATCGCTGATGGTGCTTCGGATCTGTTTTCTGACACTTTTCGCCGTGCTGATAGGAGTTGGTCTGACAAGTGTGGCCGGGCTGCTGGATCCATATAGCGGCTACGGACGTATCGCATCCGCCTTGATCTCTCCCGTCTACGACGGCATTAACAACGTTCTTGCCACAGAAGCCGAGGGTTATGGATCATATGCTTTTTATCACGTCGATAGTCCCGCGGTGTCATGGCCTCTGCTCATCATAGCTCTGACTACTCTTGCGGCAGTGGGATGCATGGCATGGCTGACAGGCAGAGGTTATTGCAATATGGTGTGTCCGGTTGGCACTGTACTCGGATATCTGTCGAAGATATCACTGTTGCGGCCCGTTATTGACACATCGAAATGCAACGGGTGCCGCAGCTGCGAGCGCAACTGCAAGGCCTCGTGTATCGACGCGTCGCATCATGAGATAGACTATTCACGTTGTGTCGCATGCATGGACTGTATCGACAATTGTCGCCAGGGCGCGATCACATATTCGGTGCGTCGACGTAAATCGTCAGACGAGCCTGCGGCTGACACGACGGATGGCGCGAGACGAACCTTCCTTGTGGCTGGGGCTGCGATAGCCGGCGCAGCGGCTGTGAGTGCGCAGGGAAAGCTCCATGACGGCGGTCTGGCTCCTATAATCCCGAAGACGGTGCCTGAACGGGAAGGTCGCATAGTGCCTCCCGGAGCTGTCAGCGTGGCCAATCTCGAACGGCATTGTACTGCTTGCCAGCTGTGTATATCCAGCTGTCCCAACGGAGTGTTGCGCCCGTCGATGGATGTCGCTACGCTGCTCCAGCCTGAAATGGGGTATGAATATGGCTATTGTCGCCCGGAGTGTACCCGTTGCAGTGATGTCTGCCCGACCGGCGCAATTATAAGAATCGACAAGGCGGAAAAATCGTCGATACATATCGGTCGCGCACATGTCGATCTCGACCGTTGCCTCTCGGCCACCGGAGTCGCTGGCTGTGGCAAGTGTTCGCGCAAGTGTCCTGCGGGGGCCATAACCATGATAGCGGTTGATCCTGACTCGTCGGAGGGTGAGCCGACGATGCCGGTGGTCAACGAAGCCCTATGTATAGGGTGCGGCGCATGTGAGAATCTTTGTCCTGTGTCGCCTGTGAGCGCGATAGTGGTGTCGGGATACGAAATCCATCGAATAAACTGATAAATGATGAATAAGGATAATGGCATTACACGTCGAGGCTTTCTGAAGTTAATGGGAGCCGGTGTCACACTCTCGTTTGCAGGATGTGGCGGACGTGACAAAATAGTAGCGGCAGGCGATGACGACACTGCAGGAGGAGAAATGACTTACCGTATAAATCCGTCCACCGGCGACCGGGTATCGATACTCGGCTACGGATGTATGCGTCTGCCGACCTTGAAAGCTGATGACGGCCAGGAAATAATTGACCAGGAAGAGGTCAACCGTTCGGTCGACGAGGCTCTGAAGGGAGGAGTGAATTATTTCGACACATCGCCCGCATACTGCAAAGGTTTCAGCGAACATGCCATGGGAATAGCTTTGAGCCGCCATCCGAGAGATTCATATTTCATAGCTACCAAGCTGTCGAATTTCAATCCGTCGACATGGCCGCGCGAGAAGTCGATTGAAATGTATCGCAATTCACTCAGGGAGCTGCAGACAGATCATATAGACTACATGCTTCTTCACGCTATCGGTCAGGGCGGTATGGAGAACCTTCATGCTCGGTATCTCGACAACGGAATTCTCGATTTCTTAATGGCAGAACGCGAGGCAGGACGGATACGCAATCTCGGTTTTTCGTATCACGGCGATGTGGAGGTGTTTGATTATCTTCTTGCCAACCATGACCGTTACCATTGGGATTTCGTACAGATCCAGATGAATTATATCGACTGGAACCATGCCAAGGAGGTCAACGAACGGAATACAGATGCGGAATATCTCTATGGAGAGCTCCATAAACGTGGTATACCTGTCGTGATCATGGAGCCGTTGCTCGGCGGCCGGCTGGCGGCGGTAAACAATAATCTGACGGCCCGGATGAAACAGCGCAGGCCTGATGACAGCGTAGCTTCATGGGCATTCCGTTATGCCGGATCTCCTGAAGGTGTGCTGACTGTGTTGAGCGGCATGACCTATCGGGAACATCTGCGCGACAATCTGCGCACATATTCTCCGCTGAAGCCCCTTACTGATGACGAGATCGCTTTTCTTGATCATGCAGCCGGGATCATATTGTCTTACCCGACTGTCGGCTGCACTGACTGCAAATACTGCATGCCATGTCCGTATGGTATAGACATCCCTTCGATATTCCAGCATTACAACCGCTGCGTCAATGCCGGCGATGTCCCCTCGGGGGATATGGATCCAGAGTATGAGCGTGCGCGACGGGTCTTTCTTATAGGATACGACCGCAATGTGCCCCGTCTTCGTCAGGCGGAGCGCTGTATAGCATGCGGCGAATGCCAGCCTCATTGCCCGCAGGGTATTAAGATACCTGATCAGCTGGCACGAATAGATGCGATAGTCGAAAAGCTGAAGAGGGGAGAGTCAATCGGTTAAGCCGATTATCAGGCTATATGACGACAGGACGCGATGGAGTAGGATGATTCTGCCGCGTCCTGTGGCTTATATGAGCCTGTGGACATATTTCAGTTTGTATGTGGCCGCCTAACGTTAAATATTTGTGATTTCTTTATCAAAAAATCAGATATGTTAACATAATAATTTGCTAATTTTGCATTGTGAAAATTCGTGTGGAAGGATAGTCTTTCCGGAATAATCAGTCTATAGTCATGATACGAACAGCAGCCATAGCATTAATCACTGTATTTGCAGCAGCTTCTGCCACTGCAAGCCGTCCGGCGGTATCGTCAGGCGAGCTGTCTCTTCCGGTAGTGATTGAAGTTCCCCGTTCGGGTGTGTTTTCGCTGATTCCTCCGATCGAATCCTCCTTTCCTTCGGTATTCACCCCGGCAGAGACACCTTCGGCTCTTGACTGCATACTTCAGGATGAGATGGTTGAGTATGCCAAGCGTTATCTCGGGTGCCGGTATCGTCGTGGCTCCAAAGGTCCAAGCTCCTTTGATTGCTCCGGTTTTACAAGCCATGTTTACCGTAAATTCGGTTTTACTCTGAGTCCGGCTTCTCGTCTTCAGGGAGCGCAGGGTACGAAGATACCCCTCTCGGAGGCAAAGGTGGGCGATCTGATATTTTTCAGCGGACGCCGTGTGAGCAAATCCTCGATAGGTCATGTGGGAATGGTGATTGATGTAAATCCTGATACCGGGACGCTGAAATTCATTCATGCCTCTTGCGGTCAGGGAGTGGTTGTGACCAACTATCCCGACGGCGGCTATTACAGCCGGCGGTTCATTTCAGTCAGGAGAGTCATAGAATGAGAGCATCATGACATCCTGAGGCGTCAGTCTGACAGATGTTGAATCGATGTGAAGAATTTGTAGATAGGTTTGCTGTCGATGTCGTCACTTTGTTGGCGACTTTTTTTGTAATTTTGCCGTATGGAAACGAAGCGCAACAACAACTATATTCCCAAAGCGAAGAATGATGCGGAGATCGGAGGCAGGATTCCGCCGCGCGACATAGATGTCGAGCAGGCTGTGCTCGGAGCTCTGATGCTTGAGAAAGATGCTTATTCCGTAGTGTGTGACCTCCTGAAGCCGGAATCGTTCTACGATCCGACAAATTCGATGGTCTACGCGGCGATACAGCAGCTTGGCGCCGCACAGAAACCTATCGACATGCTTACTGTCACGGAGCAGCTGCGTCTTGACGGCAATCTGGAGAAGATCGGAGGGCCGGTAGTCGTATCGGAGCTGACATCGCGTGTCTTGTCTGGAGCCAATGTGGAATATCATGCGCGTATCGTAGCCCAGAAGTATCTCGCCAGGGAGCTGATATCTTTTTCGTCGGATATCAGTTCGAAAGCTTTCGATGAGGTGAATGACGTCGATGATCTTCTTCAGGAGGCTGAAGGCCGTCTGTTTGAGATCTCCCAGAGGAATGTCAAGAAGGATGTGACCCAGATCAATCCGGTCATCGAACAGGCCATAAAACAGATTCAGGCTGCCGCTAACCGAGCATCGGGCCTCAGCGGCCTGGAATCGGGATTTCACGAGCTTGATAAACTTACTTCCGGATGGCAGAA